>JBDSKH010000102.1:0-4116 GCA_039917005.1 Pseudolysinimonas sp. | reverse complement strand
CGCCAACGCCCTCGCCTGGACGCCGCTCGGTGCGCTCTGGGCCGCACCCTCCCACTCGGTTTTCCGGATGCCGCAGCTGGGCCCGCAGGCGCTGTGGGTCGGCGGCGTGACGACCTTCGTGCTCCTGGTGCTCTGGTTCGCCGCGGTTCGCGTGGTGTTCCGCGCCACTCGCCGCATTCCGGTGGAGCGTCGCGGTGGCACCCCCGGATGGTTCCGCTCGCTGCCGTCGACCCCGACCGGCGCCATCGCCGCCCGCAGCCTCACCTACTGGTTCCGCGATCCGCGTTACCGCGCCGTGCTCGGGTTCCTGCCGTTCATCCCGATCGTGGTGCTCGGGTCGACCTTCATCGGCGGTTTCCCGCTCGAATGGGCGTCTCTGATCCCGCTGCCGCTCATGGTGATCCTGCTGGCCCTGGCCACGACGCACAACGACGTCGCGTATGACTCGACCGCGGTGTGGGCGCACGTCGCCGCGCAGACGCATGGAAGCCACGACCGCGTCGGGCGGCTCGTCCCGGTCTTCCTGCTCGGCGCCATCCTGATCGCAGTCGGCACGCCTCTGACCGCCTGGGGCTACGGCAGCCCAGAGGTCGTCCCGGCCGTTCTCGGAGTCAATCTGGCTCTCCTGCTCGGCGGCGCGGGTGTGTCGAGCGGCCTCTCGGCGCGCTTCCCGTACGCGGCACCGCGTCCGGGCGACCCCGCCTTCCAGCAGCCGCAGGTCCAGGGCAGCACGGGTTCGGGCGCGCAGGCGCTCGCCGTGTTCTGCACCCTGATCGTCGCCGCACCCGCGATCGTGCTCCTCGTCGTGTGGCTCGTGAATCCCGGCTTCGCGTGGAACTGGATCGCGCTGCTGGTCGGCGTGCAGGCGGGCCTGATCGCGCTGTTCATCGGCATCCGCGCCGGCGGTGGCGCATTCGACCGCCGCTCGCCGGAACTGCTAGCGTTCACCATGCGACACTGATTCCATGAGCGATGTGCTGTCGATGAGCAACGCCATGAGCGACCGGGATGGCGACGGCCCCGGTCGCGTCGGCGGAGGTGCTGGCGGTGGAACCGACGTCCTCGACGAGGAGCTCGAGCAGCTTCTCACCGAGGAGCAGCTGGAGGACGGCGATCACGAGCGGTTCGCCCACTACGTGCAGAAGGAGAAGATCCTGGAGTCGGCGCTGTCCGGCAAGCCGGTGATCGCCCTATGCGGCAAGGTGTGGGTTCCCGGCCGCGACCCCGACAAGTTCCCGGTCTGCCCCGACTGCAAGAAGATCTACGACAAGCTGAAGTAGGCGCGCCGGACGTGAAGTAGGCGCGCCTGGCGGCTGCTGGCGGTCCTACAGGTACCGCGTCGGCAGCACCGGCTCGCCGCGAGCCAGCGAGAACGCCTCGATGGGCAACTCGGCGATCGCGGCGGCATGATGCGCCCGCGCGGCGGTGACGCCGTCCGGGCCTAGGTGCCCGGCGATCGGCTCACCGTCGACCATGAGGTCGACGAGCAGCGCGCGGCCGTCCTCGGGCCCAACGGGCGGGTCCTCGACCCAGATGTCCTCCGAGCTCGCCATGCCGGATGACAGGGCGCGCACGGGCTGCTTGCGTCCGCCGATCGTGGCCTTGCCTTCCGAGTTCTTACCGACCGGCAGCCAGGCCCCGGCGTCATCCAGGTGCGCCACGAGCTTGTAGACCATGCCGGCTGCGGGCGCGCCCGAGCCGGTGACGAGCGAGGTGCCGACCCCGTACGAATCGACGGGCGCAGAGCGCAGGGATGCGATGGCATGCTCGTCGAGGTCGTTCGTCACGGTGATGCGGGTCTTCGTCGCGCCGAGGGCATCGAGTTGCGCCCGCACCTCGCGGACGACGACGCCGAGGTCTCCGGAGTCGATGCGCACCGCCCCGAGCTCGGGCCCGGCCACGCGGACGGCCGTCGCGACACCTTCCGTGATGTCGTAGGTGTCCACCAGGAGGGTCGTGCCGACGCCCATCGCGGCGACCTGGGCGGCGAACGCCTCCTCCTCGCTGTCGTGCAAGAGGGTGAAGGAGTGCGCGGCCGTGCCCATGGTCGGCACGCCCCACATCCGGCCCGCCTCGAGGTTCGACGTGGCGGCGAAACCCGCGATGTAGGCGGCCCGTGCTGCTGCGACCGCGGAGCGCTCGCCCGTGCGACGCGATCCCATCTCGGCCAGCGGGCGCCCCTCGGCCGCCGAGACCATGCGTGCCGCGGCGGAGGCGACCGCCGAGTCGTAGTTGAGCACGCTGAGGGCGAGCGTCTCGAGAATGACCGCCTCGGCGAACGTTCCCTCGATGACGAGCAGTGGCGACCCCGGGAAGTACAGCTCGCCCTCGCGGTAGCCGCGGATGCGACCCGAGAACCGGTACGCCTCGAGCCAGTCGAGGGTGTCGGCCGACACGACCTTCTCGCGCTTGAGCCACGCCAGCTCGTCGGCGCCGAAGCGGAAGTCGCGCACCAGATCCAGGAGCCGCCCGGAACCGGCCACCACGCCGTAGCGGCGGCCCGCCGGAAGGCGACGGGCGAACAGCTCGAAGACGCTCCGTCTGCCGGCCTTGCCGTCGCGGAGGGCGGCGTCCACCATGGTGAGCTCGTAGCGGTCGGTCAGGAGAGCCGTCGACATGGGTCGAGCCTATGGTCTGGGAGCCCCACGGCCGGGGGCCGGTAGGCTCGGAGACCATGGATGCCGCGACGACCGACGCGCCGATCGGAGTGTTCGACAGCGGCGTCGGCGGTCTCACGGTCGCCCGCGCGATCCTCGATCAGCTGCCCAACGAGGCGATCCTGTACGTGGGTGACACGGCACACAGCCCGTACGGCCCGAAGCCCATCGCCGAGGTGCGGGCGTATGCGCTCGAGGTGCTCGATGACCTGGTCTCGCAGGGGGTCAAGGCGCTCGTGATCGCCTGCAACACCGCCAGCGCGGCCATGCTCCGCGATGCCCGCGAGCGCTACACGGCCGCGAGCGGCATCCCGGTCGTCGAGGTCATCCAGCCCGCGGTGCGCGCTGCCGTGCGCGCCACCCGCAACAACCGCGTCGGGGTGATCGGAACCGCGGGGACCATCCAGAGCCGTGCATACGACGACGCGTTCGCCGCGGCATCCGGCCTCGAGCTTTTCACGCGGGCGTGCCCACGATTCGTCGAGTTCGTCGAGGCCGGCGTGACGAGCGGTGACGAGCTGTTCGCCGTCGCCGAGGAGTACCTGGCGCCGCTGCGCGAGGCCGGCATCGACACCCTCGTCCTCGGCTGCACGCACTACCCGCTGATGTCGGCCGCAATCCAGTACGTGGTGGGTCAGGATGTGCGGCTCGTCTCGAGCGCGGAGGAGACGGCTGCCGACGTCTACCGCACCCTGGTCTCCCACGGGATCGAGCGTCGCGCGACCACTCCTCCCCAGCACCTCTTTGAATCCACCGGCGACGACGAGGCGGCGTTCCGTGCGCTCGCGCACCGGTTCCTCGGGCCGGAAGTGCGCCACGTGGAGGCCTTCCCCACCGGGGCGATCCCCGTACCTGACATTCCCGTACCGGACATTCCGATCCATCCCAGCGAGAGGACCCACCCATGACCCGAGCAGACGGCCGCGCCGCCGACCAGCTCCGCCCCGTCACCATCGAGCGCGGGTGGAGCGCCCAGGCGGAGGGCAGCGCGCTGATCAGCTTCGGCGGCACGAAGGTGCTGTGCACCGCGTCGTTCACGAACGGCGTGCCGCGCTGGCTGAACGGCAAGGGCAAGGGCTGGGTGACCGCCGAGTACGCGATGCTGCCGCGATCGACCAACGAACGCATGGACCGCGAGTCGGTCAAGGGGCGCATCGGCGGGCGCACCCACGAGATCTCCCGGCTGATCGGCCGCAGCCTGCGCGCGATCGTCGACACGAAGGCGCTCGGCGAGAACACCCTCGTCATCGACTGCGACGTGCTGCAGGCCGACGGAGGCACACGGACGGCGGCGATCACCGGCGCGTATGTCGCCCTCGCGGACGCCATCGAGTGGGGCCGGGCGCAGGGCTTCATCGGCAAGAACGCCAAGCCCCTGCTCGACACGGTCTCGGCGATCAGCGTCGGCATCATCGACGGCGAGCCGCTGCTCGACCTCATGTACACCGAGGATGTGCGC
>JBDSKH010000101.1:0-2553 GCA_039917005.1 Pseudolysinimonas sp. | reverse complement strand
CGTGAAGTACCAGGGGACGCGGATCGATCTCGACATCGCACCAGCTCGGGATGCGGTGGCGAAATCCGTCGAGTACGTGCGGTCGAAGCTCGGCGAGCAAGCATGGGAAGAGGGCATGCACCCTCCCCTCGACCCGGACGAGCCGATCGAGAACCCCTACCAGTACACCGAAGACGACGAGACCTCGAAGCCGTCGAAGTAGGGAACCGATGATCCTGCATCTCGCATCCTTCCGCTGGAATGACGACGTCACCGAACAGGACGTCGCCGGACTCACCGACGCGCTGCGAGCAATGGCCGCGGGCATCCCGGAGCTGCGCAGCTATCAGTGCGGGGAGAGCCTGCGGCTGCGGCCGGGCGGTGCCGACTACGGCGTGGCCGCGATCGTGGATGACGATGCCGGCCTGTCCGCCTACCTCGACTCTGCGGCGCATGCGGCGGTGTACGAGACGTACCTGGGCCGGATGATCGCCGAGCGCGCGGCCGTTCAGTTGCCCGTTGGCGACGGAGCATGCCTGTGATCACCATGCGTGCGGGGGTGCTGCACGCGCCTGGAGATCTGCGCATCGAGGAGCGCGCGGTGCCTGTGGCGGGACCGGGCGAGGCTCTCGTGCGGGTTGCCGTCTGCGGCGTGTGCGGAAGCGACGCGACCGAGTTCGATCGCGGGCCGGTGCTGACGGTGCTTCCGGTCACCCTCGGGCACGAGTTCGCCGGCGTCGTCGAGGCCGTCGGTGAGGGTGTCACCTCGATCGCGCCGGGGGCCACGGTCGTCTGCGGCGCGGGCATCTCCTGCGGCGAATGCAAATTCTGCCGCGGTGGACGTACCAACCTGTGCCGTTCGTATCGCACGGCGGGACTGCAGATCGACGGCGGGCTCGCGGGATACGTCACGGTCCCTGCCGGCATCCTGCTCGACGTGACGGCGAGCGGGCTGTCGCTGGACACCCTCGGACTCGCCCAGCCGATGTCGATCGCGGTCCACGCTGTTCGGCGGAGTGGTCTCGCGGAAGGTCAGGAGGCCGTGATCGTCGGGATCGGCGGGATCGGTGCGTTCATCACAGTCGCCGCCGCCGCCACCGGTGCTCGCGTGCTCGTGGTCGATCTGAACCCCGGGCGGCTCGAGCTCGCCCGACGATTGGGGGCATCGGAGACGCTCCTCGCCGGCGAGCTGGCGCTCCCGGACAGGCTTGCTGAACTCGGCATGGATCCCGACGTGTTCTTCGAGGTGAGCGGATCGTCCGCCGGACTCGCGTCGGTGCTCTCGGCGGCGTCGCCAGGGGCCACGATCGTGCCAGTCGGCATCCAGAAGGGTGATGTGCCCGTGCCGCTCGGCCGCTGGACGCTCAGCGAATACACGATCGTCGGCACCCTCGCCCATGTCTTCGCCACGGACATGCCCGAGGCCGTGCGCCTTCTGGGAACCCGTGCCGACTGGTCCGACCTGGCGAGCGAGGTGCTGCCCCTCGATCGAGTCGTCGACGATGCGCTCGTGCCGCTCGTCACCGGGCGGCCGGGGCAGATCAAGACCCTGATCGACCCCTGGATCGATGCACCACGTGCGGCCGACCACACCCGGAGCTGAGCATGACCACCCGCATCCTGATCCGCGGCGCGGCCGTCGTCTCGATGGATCCGGCCGTCGGAGATTTCGAACGTGCGGACATCCTCGTTGAGGACGGAGCGATCGTGAAGGTCGGGCCCGGCATCGACGCCGATGCCGAGATCATCGACGCGTCGGCCATGATCGCGATGCCCGGCATGGTCGATACCCATCGCCATACCTGGCAGACGGCTCTGCGGGGGATTCTCGCGGACGGCAACATCCCCGACTATCTCCGCGGGATCCGGTTGCAGATGGCACCGAGGTATCGCGCCGAGGACATGTACGTCGGCAACTACCTGGGCGCGCTCGACGCACTGAGCAGCGGCGTCACATCCCTGGTCGACTACTGCCACAACATCCTCGATCCCGACGGAGCCCACGCGTCGGTGACGGGCCTGCTCGACGCAGGCATCCGCGGTCTGTACGGGCACGGCATGACCCCCGTCACCGAGAACACCTGGAGTGAGAGCAAGGGAGGATCGGCGGTGAGCGGCGACTCCGGCAGCTTCAACACGCGCGCGCACCTGGCACGGGAGATCCGCGAGCAGTACTTCTCGGCGGATGGCGTGCTGCGCTTCGGGCTGGTGCCGCAGGAGCTTGCGATCACCCCGGTAGACGAGGTCGTGCGCGAGTTCGCGTTCGCGCGCGAGCTCGGCGTGCGAATGACGCAGCACGCGAACCAGGTGATGGTGCGGCAGCTGTTCAAGGACGTCGAGGTCATGCATGCGAACGGCTTGCTCGGTGACGACCTGCTCCTGGTGCACTGCACGTTCAACACCCCGGAGGAATGGCGGTTGCTCGAGGGCACCGGAACCATGGTCTCGGTGTGCGCGGAGACCGAGATGCAGATGGGCATGGGCTTCCCGGTCGCACTGCGCGCCCGCGATGCCGGCGTGCGCAGCTCCCTCGGCATCGACATCGTGTCGAACTATTCGGGGGACATGTTCGCG
>JBDSKH010000100.1:0-3921 GCA_039917005.1 Pseudolysinimonas sp. | reverse complement strand
TGGAGTGCACGATCGACTGCGGGTGCACGGTCACCTCGATGCGGTCGTACGGCACGTCGAACAGCAGGTGCGCCTCGATGACCTCCAGGCCCTTGTTCACGAGGGTCGCCGAGTTCGTGGTGACGACCGGTCCCATGTCCCAGGTGGGGTGCGCGAGCGCCTCGGCGGGCGTGACGCCGGCGAGCGACGCGCGGTCGCGACCGCGGAACGGGCCCCCGGATGCCGTGAGCACCAGTCGCCGGACCTCGCCGTGGTCCCCCGACCGGAGTGCCTGCGCGATGGCGGAGTGCTCAGAGTCGACCGGCACGATCTGGCCGGGCTTCGCGGCCCGCGTGACCAACTCGCCGCCGACGATGAGGCTCTCCTTGTTGGCCAGCGCCAGGGTGGATCCGACCTCGAGCGCGGCCAGCGTCGGGGCCAGCCCGACGGAGCCGGTGATGCCGTTCAGCACGACATCCGCGACGGTCTCCCGGACGAGCGCGACCGCCTCGTCGACGCCCAGCGCGGTGCGCGTGACGCCCGTGGCGGCAGCCTGCGCGGCCAGCTTCTCGTGGTCGCTGCCGGCGGCCAACCCCACCAGCTCGAAGCGATCCGGATTCGCGGCGATCACCTCGAGCGCCTGCACCCCGATGGATCCCGTGGATCCGAGCACGAGGACGCGGCGCATGCTGCTCAGCCTACGGCGGGCGCCTGGCCGGACCTTCAGGCCGGCTGGCTGACGAGGATGTCGATGACGAACACGAGCGTGTCGGTCGCCGAGATCCCGGCGTCAGACTGCCCGCCGGTCGGGCCATAACCCTGGTCCGGCGGGATGATGACCACGACGCGTGAGCCGACGGTCTGGCCGACCAGGGCCGCCGTGAACCCGTCGATGAGAGCGCCCGGTGCGGTCGAGAACGTCGCTGGGCCCTTACCCCAGCTCTCGTCGAAGACCTCACCTGTCGTCCAATTGACGCCCTGGTATTGCACGAGAAGGGACTCGTTGGCCGCGACCGTGGGACCGGTGCCGGTGATCACGGTCGCGACCTTCAGCTCGGCAGGTGGGTCGGCATCCGGGATCGTGACGGTCGGCTGGCCGTCGTCGGCCCATGTGACGTCGGGGAAGCCGTCGGGAAGCGGGACGGAATCGCCCTCGGCCTGGGTCGGCACCACGCCGACCAGGTCGATCACGAAGACGACGGGCTCGCCTGGCCCGACACCGAGGTCGGTATTGCCCTGATCGCCGAAGGCCGCCGACGCGGGAACGACGCTTACGATGCGGGAACCGACGGTCGAGCAGCGGAGAGTCTGGACGAGGCCAGGCAGAAACACGTCTTCATCGACCGTGGCCTGTACGAGAGTCGAGGGGTCGTAGCCGGTGGAGGTGGAGAGCTGGCCGGTCTCGCCGTTGTAGAGGGCGAAGTGCACCTGGGTGAGCGCGCCATCCTGCACCTCGGTTCCGTCGCCTTCGATGACAATGGTGCGCTGGGTCGCCGTCACCGAGAGAGGCGCGGCGAAGGTCACGGTCGGCTCGGTATCGAAGTCGCCGCTGACCTCGACGGCCTCGGACATCGGCCCGCTGGGTGCGCACGCCGTCGGCGTATCCGTGCCCGCGGTATCCGGGGTGTCGGGGGCTGCTTCGGGTGTGCAGGCCGCGAGCCCCAGGACGAGCGCCGGGACGGCGATGAGGGCGGCGAGAGGCGGGATGCGCATCCGACCATCCTTCCGTATGGATGCTGTGCTGATGTTGTGCGCCGGGTGCATGATGACCGCATGGCTCGATCACCCCTCCCCCCGCCCGAACTTTCGGCCGCCGGCCCGTCGGACAGGGCCCTGCAGGTGCAGATCCTCGCGACCGAGCACTGGAGCCTGCTCGCGTCCCGGTCGACGACGCAGAGCGAAGTCCTCACGCGCATCGCTATGTTCCTGACGTTCGTCTCGGCATCGCTCCTGAGCCTCGCGCTGGTCGGGAACGCCACCGGATTCGGCGAAGCGTTCCCGATGTTCGCGATCGCCGTGCTGGCCGTCGCCCTCCTCGTGGGTTTCCTCACTCAGATCCGCGTCTACAACGTGGCGGTCGAGGACCTCATGTACGTCGTCGCGATGAACCGGCTTCGCGGCGCATACGCCAGCCTGGTGCCCGGAGTCGAGAAATGGTTCATGTCGTCGCCGCATGACGATCGGGCCGGTGGGGAGCGCACCTACTTCTTCTTCCGGCCGGAGCGCGGCGCCAGCGTCGTTCTCGGCAGCAGCATGGTCTTCATCGTGGTCGTGAACGCCACCCTGGGTGGCCTGCTCGCGGCCACCATCGTCGCGTTCACCACCGGGTCGTTCGTGTGGGCGGCCATCGTCGGCCTCGTCGTCGCCGTCGCCTACTTCGTCGTCAGCAACATGAACGGGTACGCCCTGTACCGGAGGGTGTGGCGCCACCACGAGCCGTTGTCGCCGACACCGGCGGAACCGGGTTCGGCCGGCTAGGCGTCGGCCGCGGCCGCGCTCGCCTCCGGATTCGTGCGGATCTTCGCCCGTCCGCCGAAGAACTGCTCGGCACCGACCACGACGCCGACGATGACGGCGATCACGCCGAGCGACACGATCGCGGGCAGGATCGCGAGCAACGGGATGACGAGCAGCGACAGCGTCGCGCCACCCAGGCGGATCAGAGCCCACTCCCCCGACGCCCGGCGCCAGATGAACGCGGTACCGGCGATGTAGAGCGAGATGCCGCCGCCCAGCGCGAAGGCGCCGAACAGCCCGAGCGCGTGGAAGCCCTCGATCGCGTGCATCGCCTGCTCGACGCCGAGTGCCGTGATGACGATGCCCGCCACGAGGGCCATGTGCAGGTAGGTGTAGACGTCGGTCGCGAGTCCCGCGCGCTCGACGCCGCTCTTGCGGGCCACGAGATGTTCGATCTTGGGCCCGAAGTGGTGGAAGTACACCCACCACGCCCCGATGGCGACCGCCACTGCCAGCACCGACCCGACGATGATCGAAGTGCTGACCGGCTCGCGCCCGACGCCGATGCCGATCGCGACGACGGACTCGCCGAGCGCCAGGATGACGACCAGGCTGTGCCGCTCCGCGAAATGGGTCGCGGAGTTGAGGCGCCAGTTGCCGCCTCGCGACGTGAGGTAGACCACCACCAGGTCGAGCACGATCGCGACCAGCCAGATCCAGACCTGCAGCGGTGCTCCGGCGAACGCGCCGAGCACCAGGAGCGCAGACGACGGGATCAGCGCCGCGCTCATGCTGAGGATGACCTGGCGGCGGAGGCCGGCATCCGAGCCCGCGGCGATGATGTAGACGACGGCATGCACGACACGCACGGCCACGTAGCAGACGACGAAGACCATGGGCGCGAAGAGGCCGCCGTCGAGGTCGTTGTAGGTCTCGGGGATCACGAGCGAAACGATGAACATGAGCGCGATGGCCAGCACGATGCCGATGCGGACCACGCCGCGATCGGCATGCGCCTGGTTCGCGAGCCAGGTGTACGACGTCCACGACCACCAGATCAGCGCCAGGATGACGAGCCCCTGCAGCACCGCGATGCCATCGTGGCCGTGCGACATGAGAGCGCTCACCTGGGTGAACGCGAAGACGTAGATCAGATCGAAGAACAGCTCGAGCGTCGTCGCGCGGTCGCCCTCGCGCGAGGTCTCGGCCCGCAAAAGGCCCGAGCTCCTCAGGCTCGTGAACGGGTTCTTGATCGTCGTCATGCGGCCAGCACCGCGGTACCGGATGGCGCGACGGGCTGCGAGAGGGGGCTCACCACCGCAGACCGCTGGCTGGTGAGATCCACGACCAGCGCCTCATCGGTCGCCTCGGCCAGGAGATCGACAAGCGTGAGCCCGAGCGCCCGGCAGATGACCTCGAGGATCTCGCTCGACGGCTCTTTGCGTCCCCGCTCGATCTCCGAGAGATAGGGCATCGAGATGCGAG
>JBDSKH010000099.1:0-7105 GCA_039917005.1 Pseudolysinimonas sp. | reverse complement strand
TCCGCGATCGCCCAGGCTCTCCGGGCGGGAACCGTCGACGAGGTGCGCGGGCTGGTCCTCACGGCCTCGGGTGGTCCCTTCCGCGGTCGCAGCCGCGAGTCGCTCGCGAACGTAACACCGGGCGAGGCGCTGGCGCATCCGACCTGGGACATGGGGCTCGTGATCACCACGAACTCCGCGACCCTCGTCAACAAGGGCCTCGAGGTCATCGAAGCGCACCTGCTGTTCGACGTGCCGTACGACCGCATCGACGTGACGGTGCATCCGCAGTCGATCGTGCACTCGATGGTCGAGTTCATCGACGGGTCGACGATCGCCCAGGCCTCGCCGCCGAACATGCGGCTGCCGATCTCGCTCGGCCTCGACTGGCCGCATCGCGTGCCCGGCGTCGGCGCACCGCTCGACTGGACGACGGCGCAGACCTGGCAGTTCGAACCCCTCGACGACGAGGCGTTCCCGGCCGTCGCCCTCGCCAAGCGCGTCGGTGAGGCGGGCGGAACGTATCCCGCGGTCTTCAACGCCGCCAACGAGCAGGCGGTGGCCGCCTTCCATGCCGGACGCATCGGCTTGCTCGACATCGTCGACACGATCGCCCGGGTCGTGGACGCCCACGATCCGCGCGAGCACGGGACCGACGAGCCGTCGCTCGACGGCGTGCTCGACGCCGAGCGGTGGGCGCGCCGCGCCGCAGACGAGTTGCTCGCGGCCGGCTGACCCGCCGCTACCCGTTCTTCTTGCCGCCGTTCCCATTCCCGTTGCCGTTCCCGCTGTTTCCGGGGGAATCGCTCGGCTCATTCCCTTCCGACTCCAACAGACCGGTGAGATCGGACTTCGCTGCCGAGATCGCGGAATCGATGCTTTCAGCGCGATCCGCGTCGATCTCGCCAGAACTCAGCGCCCGCGCCGTGAAGGCGCTCACCGCATCCAGCAGCCCCAACGCGCTCTCGAAGTCACCGTCGGCCGCAGCCTCCGTTGTCGCCAGCACGGGTTCTTCGAGGTCGGTGCCGTTCACGGCATCCTGCAGCTGCTCGAGATGGATGCCGAGCTCGCCCGCGACCGCGGGGTACGTCGCAGCTGGGTCGTCGCCCGCCCGCGGTGAGACGAGCCCGGGAAGGATTGCCGCCAAGGCGACGACCGCCACTACCACGAGGGCGGCGGCGAGGAGTGTCGCCGCCGCGATCGCGATCCAGCGCATACCGGGGATTCCGCGCCGAGCCGCCGTTCGGCCCTCGGCCGCGGTACCTGCGCTCGGCGTGAGAAGACGCGTCGTGGCGGTGGGCGCCGTGGAGATGGATGCCTCCGAGATCGGTACCGTCGCAGCGTCGATCGGCGCCATCACGCGGGTCGGCGCGACCCCCGCCAGGTCGGCAAGGACCTCGGCGGCGGTCGGCCGAGCGACAGGGTCGAGTGCCGTCATCTGGCTGAGCAGGTCGCGGTGTGCAACGAGCCTCTCGTCGCCGAGGTCCGGCTGCTTGGTCAGCCGCGCCGACGCGGATTCGAGCGCGGTGCCGGGAAACGGGTGCTGGGCGGTGAGGCACTCGATCAGCACGATGCCCAGCGCATAGATGTCGCTCGCGGGCGACGCGGGCTGACCGGACGCCTGCTCGGGACTGATGTACGCGGCGGTCCCCATGACCGAGCCGGTCGCCGTCACGCGAGCGCCGTCGACCAGCCTGGCGATCCCGAAGTCGGCGAGCTTGGCCGGCCCACCCGTGCCGGTGGTGCTGGCCGGCTGCAGGATGTTGCCCGGCTTGATGTCGCGGTGCACGATGCCGCGCGCGTGCACGAACGCCAACGCCTCGGCGATCGCGATGACGAGGACTGCGGCCTCGGTGGGCGGGAGGGGCCCGCGGCGAAGTCGTTCGGCGAGGGTCTCGCCGATGACGTATTCCATGGTGAGGTACGCGGGCTCGGCGTCGAGTGCGGCGTCGAACAGCATCACCAGGCCCGGGTGGCTCAGGCCGGCGAGCATCGTGACCTCGTCGCGGCGGCGATGTGCGTCCTCCGAATCGTCCGCGACAGTGGGCGGAACACCTTGACAGCGACCTCTCGACCGAGCTGCTCGTCGCGCGCGAGGAGGACCCGTGCCATCCCGCCGACGCCAAGTTGCCGGATCACCCGGTAGCGGCCGTCGATGAGCACGCCGGTGTCGATCTCGGCCATCTGCATCACTTCATGATGGGCGCCTTTCACGCGGATCGACGTCACTCACAGTGCGCTCTCAGGGCTCATTCGCCGGGCATACTGGGCGCATGTGGACTCGGACCGCTTTTCGCTATCTGATCATCGCCCCCGTGGCCGCACTGCTCCTCGTCGGGTTGCAGGTCGCGGCTCCCGCCTCTGCATGCGGCTGCGGCGCACCCGCCCCGCAGCCGGGCACCGACGTCATCGTCGACAAGGAACATGCCATCCTGTCGTGGGACGGCGAGCAGGAGCGCATCGAGTTGCTGCTCGACATGCTCACCGACGCGCAGGATGTCGGCCTGGTCTTCCCGACGCCCGGTCCCGCGACGGTCACGGCGGGCGATCGCGAGACATTCGTCGACATCGAGACGGCCATCCAGCCGCGCGAGGTGATCGTCGACGACTGGTGGGACATCAACATCGGGTACGGCGCCGGAGCCCCGGACGGTGGGGGAGCGCCGGTCGTGCTCGATCAGGTGCAGCTCGGACCGGTCGAGGCCACGACGCTCGAGGCCTCCGACACGACCGGCCTCACCGAGTGGCTCGACACCAACGGCTACGCGATCCGCGACGAGACGGCTGCCCTGCTCGACGAATACGTCCAGAAGGGCTGGTACTTCGTCGCCCTGAAGCTGACGAGCGACCTTCCGCTGGAGGGCGGGCTCGACCCGATCCGGTTCACGTTCGATTCCGATGAGCTCGTCTATCCGATGGCGCTGTCGAAGGCGGCGGAGAGTACCCAGCGCGTGAGGCTGTACGTCTTCCAAGAGCACCGGGCCCGCGTGGCCGGCCTCGACGACCCGTCCGCGAATCTGCCCTTCGGGTCGGCGGTGTGGGCGGGGCCGGCACCGGATGCGATGAGCGACCTGGGCGGCTACCTCACGGTCGTCGACCTCACGTTCGACACCCCGTCCATCCAGATCCCCGGCGACCTGGTGATCGTCGACAACGGCGACGACGAGGTGCTGGTGCCGGCCTACGAGGTGCATCGCTCGCTGAACCTGCTCGGCATCCCGGCGGGTGTCTTCGTGATCCTCGGAGCGGTCGCGGCGATCATCGTGCTGTTCGCGCTGGGCACGCTCATCGCCCGTTTCATCCGCAGGTCGCTCGCCCGGCCGTAGGGGCGGCGTTTGACCCGAGAACGGGGTCGGCGCACATTCAGCGAGCGTCACGTAGCCTGACGGTCGTGGAAACAGTGCTGCTCTACGTGCTGGGCATCGTGATCATCGTGATCGGGCTCGCCCTGTCGATCGGCCTGCACGAAATCGGCCACCTCATCCCGGCGAAGAAGTTCGGGGTCAAGGTCGGGCAGTACATGATCGGCTTCGGGCCGACGATCTGGTCGCGCAAGTACGGGGAGACCCAGTACGGCGTGAAGGCGCTCCCGCTCGGCGGGTACATCTCGATGGCCGGCATGTTCCCGCCCGCGCGCAAGGGCGCCAAGCCGCGCACCGCATCCACCGGATTCTTCGACACCCTGGTGCAGGACGCTCGCACCTCGTCGGCCGACCAGATCAAGCCCGGCGACGAGGATCGCGTCTTCTACAAGCTCCCGGTCTGGAAGCGCGTCATCATCATGCTCGGCGGCCCGACCATGAACCTGCTGATCGGCATCGTGCTGTACGGCGTCGTGCTGGTCGGTTTCGGCCTGCCTCAGTCGACGACGACGATCGAGTCGGTCTCGCAGTGTGTCATCGCCTCGTCGAGCGACCAGACGGAGTGCACGGATGCCGACGACCCGGCACCGGCGGCAGCGGCAGGCCTCGAGCCCGGCGACCGGATCGTCAGCATCGACGGCGAGACCATGGCCACCTGGGAAGAGGCCACGGCCATCATCCGCGCCTCGCCGGGTGAGAGCCTCGACATCGTCATCGAACGCGATGGCACCGAGATCGAGGTCGAGCTGACGCCGCTGCTCACCGAGCGCGCCGTGCTCGACGAGAAGGGCGTCCCGGTCACGAACGCTGACGGCACCGCCAAGACCGAAGAGGTCGGCGTCGTCGGCATCACCTCGCAGCAGGTCAACGTCGGCCAGCCCGTCACGGCGGTCCTGCCCGCCGTCGGAGACAACATCGTAGGCGTCGCGAAGGTCATCGTCACGCTGCCGCAGCGCCTGTGGCAGGTGGGCGAGGCGGCGTTCGGCGGCGGCGAGCGCGATCCGAACGGCCCCATCGGCGTCGTCGGCATCGGCCGGCTGGCAGGCGAGATCACCAGCCTGCACGAGGAGACGATCGCGGACCGCGCTCAGTTCCTGATCGGCATGCTCGCGAGCCTGAACATCGCGCTCTTCGTGTTCAACCTGGTTCCGCTGATGCCCCTCGACGGCGGTCACGTCGCGGGAGCCCTGTGGGAGGGCTTGCGCCGCTGGGTGTCGAAGCTCTTCAAGCGACCCGATCCGGGGCCTGTCGACACGGCGAAGCTCGTGCCGATCACGCTCGCCGTCTCCGGCGTGCTCGTCGTCATGACTCTGCTGCTCGTGTACGCAGACATCGTCAACCCGATCTCGCTGCTGTAGGCGCCAGGTTTCGACGGGCACTCCCGCGTAGGCTTGGCAGCGTGCCAGCTGTCAACATCGGGATGCCGAAGCCTCCGCCAGAGACCCTCGCCCCGCGGCGCAAGTCCCGGCAGATCAAGGTCGGCAAGGTCCTGGTCGGCGGCGACGCCCAGATCAGCGTCCAGTCGATGTGCACGACCCCGACGACGAACATCAACGCGACGCTGCAGCAGATTGCCGAGCTGACCGCATCCGGATGCGACATCGTGCGCGTGGCGGTCCCGTCCCAGGACGACGCCGACGTGCTGCACATCATCGCCAAGAAGTCGCAGATCCCGGTCATCGCCGACATCCACTTCCAGCCCAAGTACGTATTCCAGGCCATCGATGCCGGATGCGCCGCCGTCCGCGTGAATCCCGGCAACATCCGCAAGTTCGACGACCAGGTGGGCGCGATCGCCAAGGCCGCCAAGGATGCCGGCATCAGCATCCGAATCGGCGTCAACGCCGGGTCGCTCGAACCGCGCCTGATGGAGAAGTACGGCAAGGCCACGCCGGAGGCTCTTGTCGAGAGCGCGGTCTGGGAGGCGAGCCTCTTCGAGGAGCACGACTTCCACGACTTCAAGATCTCGGTCAAGCACAACGACCCGATCGTCATGGTGAAGGCCTACCGGCTGCTCGCCGAGCGCGGCGACTGGCCGCTGCACCTCGGGGTGACCGAGGCCGGCCCCGAGTTCCAGGGCACCATCAAGAGCGCGACCGCCTTCGGCATCCTGCTGTCGGAGGGCATCGGCGACACCATCCGCGTCTCGCTCAGCGCTCCGCCCGCCCAGGAGGTCAAGGTCGGGCTGCAGATCCTGCAAAGCCTCAATCTGCGCGAGCGAAAGCTCGAGATCGTGTCGTGCCCGTCGTGCGGGCGCGCGCAGGTCGACGTCTACACGCTCGCCAACGACGTGACCGCGGGCCTCGAGGGCATGACGGTGCCGCTGCGCGTCGCCGTGATGGGATGTGTCGTGAACGGCCCCGGCGAGGCACGGGAGGCCGACCTCGGGGTCGCATCAGGCAACGGCAAGGGGCAGATCTTCGTCAAGGGCGAGGTCATCAAGACGGTGCCGGAGTCGGAGATCGTCGCCACCCTGATCGAGGAGGCCAACCGCCTCGCGGCCGAGATGCCGCCGGGCGAGTCGGGCGTCCCCGAGGTCGTTACGGCGTGACAGGCCCGCGCGCCGACCTCGTCTGCGGTCTGCTCGTGCGCGACGGCATGGCGCTCATCGTGCACCGGTCGCCCGACCGCGCCGTGTATCCGGGCGTCTGGGACTTTCCCGGCGGGCACGTCGATCCCGGCGAGTCGCGCCCCGCGGCGCTGGTACGGGAACTCGCCGAGGAACTGGGCGTCGTGATCCCGGAACCCACGGTGCCACCTGCGCTGGTGCTCGACGAGACCGGGTACCACTTGAGTGTCTGGGTGGTGACGGAGTGGGACGGCGAGCCGCGCAATCTGGCACCCGACGAGCATGACGACCTGGCGTGGTTCGATCCGGCGGCCGCGCTCGCACTGGACTTCGCCGACCCGGAGTACCTCGATCTGCTGCGGTCGGCGCTGGCCTGAGGCTCGAATAGGGTGAGGGGCGTGACCGACGTCCCCGTACCTCCGCCGCCCACCGGAACCCCACTCCCTGGCTCCGACCCCGAAGGCCCGGTCTCCCGGGTGGCGCCCGATCTGCCGCCGGGATCGCTGACCGCCGCCGACCTCAAGAAGACGGCCGCCGTCATCCAGAAGATGGCCGACGCGTTCGCTCGCAAGGTCGTCGGACAGGAACAGCTGCGCGAGAGCATCATGGCCACGCTGATCGCCGACGGTCACATCCTGCTCGAGAGTGTTCCGGGGCTCGCGAAGTCGACGGCGGCCAGCACGCTCGCCGACGCGGTGCAGGGGGTCTTCCGCCGCATCCAATGCACGCCCGACCTCCTGCCGAGCGACATCATCGGCACGCAGATCTACGACGCCAAGAAGGGCGAATTCTCGACCCAGCTCGGGCCGGTGCACGCCAACATCGTGCTGCTCGACGAGATCAACCGATCGAGCGCCAAGACCCAGAGCGCCATGCTCGAGGCGATGCAGGAGCGGCAGACCTCGATCGGCGGCACCGTCTACAAGGTGCCGCTGCCGTTCCTGGTGATCGCGACCCAGAACCCGATCGAACAGGAGGGCACCTATCTGCTGCCCGAGGCCCAGCTCGACCGGTTCCTGCTCAAAGAGGTCATCGACTACCCGGACACCGAGGACGAGCTCGAGATCCTCACGCGCATCGACTCGGGGGTTTTCGAGTCCAAGGCGCCCCCCGGCCTCAGCCTCGCCGACGTGACGATGCTCCAGGATGCCGCGAAGCGCGTCTACGCGCAGGACTCGGTGCGTGAATACCTGGT
>JBDSKH010000098.1:0-2696 GCA_039917005.1 Pseudolysinimonas sp. | reverse complement strand
GGCTGCACGAGTGGGTCGGACGGCACCCCGATCGTGCCGTCGAAGAAGTCGATGATGCGTGACTTGAGGTCGGCGTCGAGCATGGCGATCGAGTGCAGTGCGCCCTCCACCGTCACGAACTCGGTCGGAACGCCCGCGGTCCGGAGCCCCTCGACGAACATCTCTGCTTGCGCGAGAGGGATCTTCTCGACCGTCGAGTGGCCGATGAAGAACGGGGGGTCGCTCTCGTCGATCGAGTAGAACGGTGACGCCGCCTTGGCCGGCGGGCAGTCCTCTTGTGCCGCACACCCCAGGTAGGCGAGCTGCACCGGAACGAAGTCGTCGGTGGCCGCGAGGCCGGTCAGGTCGGTCGGGCCGCTGAGTTCCGCGACAGCGGCGACTCGGGATCCGGTGGTGCGATCCCCGGATCCCAGGGTGCCGAGCATGGCCACCAGGTTGCCGCCGGCCGACCCCCCGAACGCGCCGATGCGATCCGGATCGATGTGGAAGCGCGTGATCTGCTCGTCGGCGCGCAGCCACGTGACCGCGGTCTGCACGTCGTTGACCGCCGCCGGGAACACGTTCGCCGGCGCGAGGCGGTAGTCGACCGAGAAGGCGACGTATCCGGCGGACGCGAACCACTGGCAGACAGCGCGCCAGGCGATGTCCGCCTTGTCGCCGCGCGACCAGCTGCCTCCGTGCACGACGACGATCGCGGCACGGGCGGGTTCGTCGGGACCCTGCAACTCCGGTCCCGCAGCGATGCCCGCGTCCTCATCGGCGCCAGAGGCATTCTGCACGGGCGCGTCGTCGGCGCGCTTCGGCAGGCAGGCGTCCAGCAGCAGGGGCTGGTCGGCCGTCCCGCCGTAGACGATGTCGGCGACCACAGGGATATCGGGCAGGGTCGCGAGTTCCGGGTTGACCGCGACGATCTCGGGGGTGACCTCGTCCGAGGCCGAACCGGTCTCAGCGCAGGCAGCCAGGACGGCGATTCCGATCGCGAGCGCGCAGGCCAGAGCAAGGATGCTCGTCGGGCGTGCGCGCATGAGGCCGAATCATAATGCGGTTCGCAGCTTTGTCCGCTATCGTCGTCAGGTCGGCTCTCGACTGTGCGGCTCTGTGCCGCGTGCATCACTGTATGTCGATCGGGCCGGATCGCCAGGGCACCCCCTGCGCGAGGATCCTCGCCGGAGCAATCCGGCACCACAGGAAAACGGCCCCGGTCAGTATCGCCCGGGTTCTCATCGCCACGCGTCCTCAGTGAGGACTGACCGCGGTGCACTCTGTCACGAACACCGGAAAGCACACAGTACCCATGCCTCAGAACCGCAAGGGCGCGCCCGCGCGCTCATTCCGCCCCTCCGCCTCCGATCCCGGCGCGCGCAAGCCCGGGAGCAAGAGCGTCAAGCACCGCGGCCACCGCCCCGGCGAGGCGACACCGCCCACCGGCGCCGCCAAGAAGCCGCGCTGGAGCGCCGACGAGCGCAGCGATCGCGGCCGGCCGGCCGAGCGCCCGCGCGGCGATCGTGCCCCCGAGCGCGACGCCCGCCCGCCCCGTGACGGCGGATACTCGCGCGACGCACGCCCTGCTCGTGACCGCGACGAGCGTCCCGCCCGTGACGGCGGCGCCTCGCGTGGCGGTTACGACCGCGATGCCCGCCCGGCTCGCGTCGGCTACGAGCGCCCCCGCACCGACCGCGCCAGCGGTTACGGCAAGCGCGCCGCCGACGGCCGCCCGAACTGGGAGCCCCGCGACAAGGACACCCGCCCGAAGCGCACCGATGACCGCCCGGCCCGCACGTTCGATGATCGTCCGGCCCGTACCGAACGCGACGACCGACGCCCGGGACGGGCGTCGGCGCTGGCGTCGCGGACGAGGCACGAAAGTGCCTCGTCTCCAAGCTCCAGCGCGCGCGAGCACCACGGCGAGCGACCGACGCGCCAGCTGCGCGAGCGCGCCGAGCACTACACCGAGCGCCCCGCTCGCGGCTACAACGACGGCGCCGCCCGCCACAACGACGACCGTGCCGGACGCACTCCCTTCGTGCACGGTGACGACGTCGTGCTCGAGCGCCTCGAGGCGCAGGCGATCGAGGCATCCGACGTCGACGGCATCGGCTTCGGCGACCTCGGGCTGGGCGACAACATCGTCCGCGTGCTCGCCGAGCTCGGCGCCGAGACGCCGTTCCCGATCCAGGCGGCGACCATCCCCGACGTGCTCGCCGGTCGCGACGTCCTCGGCCGCGGCCGCACGGGCTCCGGCAAGACGATCGCATTCGGAGCACCGCTCGTCGAGCGCCTGCTTCAGCTGCGCAAGGACACGTCGCCCAACGAGCGACGCGAGTTCGGCCGCGCACCGCAGGCCCTCATCCTGGCCCCGACCCGCGAACTGGCCCTGCAGATCGACCGCACGGTGCAGCCGATCGCGCGGAGCGTCGGCCTCTTCACCACGCAGATCTACGGCGGCGTCCCGTACGCCCGCCAGCTGGGCGCCCTGCAGCGCGGTGTCGACATCATCATCGGCACCCCCGGGCGCGTGCAGGACCTGGTCAACCAGGGCAAGCTCAACCTCTCGAAGGTGATCATCACCGTTCTCGACGAGGCCGACCACATGGCCGAGCTCGGCTTCCTCGAGCCGGTGCAGGACATCCTGAACCACACGAAGGACGGCGGCCAGAAACTGCTGTTCTCGGCGACCCTGGATCGCGGCGTCGCCG
>JBDSKH010000097.1:0-17131 GCA_039917005.1 Pseudolysinimonas sp. | reverse complement strand
GGGCAACGGACCCCAGGACGCCCCGAGCGTCGCCGCGCTGAGCGACGATCTGCGGCCGAGCTGGGGGCTCGCGCTGAGTCAGCTCGACGCCGCCCGCGCCGACATGGATCCTGCCGCCCTCGAGGTTCTCGGCCCGCCGCAGCTCATCGTCCAGTGGGATCGCTCGCAGGTCATCGAACCGGACGAGACCCACCGCCATCCACGCTCCGAGTACATCGTCGCGTTCGATCCGGGGTTCGGCGCACGGGTGACCTGGGCCGACGGCACGGCGCCCGAGGTGGACCACGAGGGCCCGGTGCAGGTCGCCGCGACGACCGATGTGGCGACGGCGACGGGGTGGCGGGTCGGCGAGGTGCGGCGGTTCGAGTATCTCGGCGGGATCGTCAAGGACGTCGTGCTGACCGGTCTGTTCCGTCCCGTCGACGCCGACGCCGGCTATTGGAGCCACCTGCCGATCGCTCTCGAGCACGGCGAACGCGAGGAGGGGCTGTCGCCCCCGGTTTTCAGCGGGGTCGTGTTCGGAGCCGCCGGCGAGCTCGCGACGATGGCCGAGCTCCCGACGATCACCTCGACGACCGCGTGGTATCCGTTCGAGGTGGAGTCGTTGCGCGCAGCGGACGCCCGCGACGCGATGAGGGGCATCCGCTCGTTCACGGCGACACCGCTGGATGTCGCGCTCAGCACGGAGGGGTTCTTCGACAACGGGCTGACCTTCACCACGTCGTCGTCGCTGGCGATCGAGAACGCGCTGCTCCGCATCGACAGCACCTCGGCGATCGTGGCCCTGATCTCGGGTGGCCCGCTTGCGGTGGCGCTGGTCGTCCTCGCCCTGACCTCCCGGATGCTGGCCCTCCGCCGCCGGCCGTCGATCATGCTGGCGGCGGCCCGCGGCGCGTCGAAGAGACAGCTCGGGGTGCTGCTCGCGATCGAGGGAGCCGTGCTCGGCATCGTGGGTGCGCTCGGCGGAGCCGCGGCAGGCCTCGTCGTCGGCGGGGGAAGCGGGATCATCGTGGCCCTTGTCCCGATGCTCATCGCTCTCACCCCGTTGGCCGTGCTGCCGGTTCTGGGGCTGCTGGTCTCGCGACGGCGGGTGCGCGCCGACGCGGGTGCGTCATCCCGTGCCGTCGGTCGCTGGCGGCTGGCCGGCGAACTGGCCGTAATCGCCCTCGCCGCGACAGCGGTCGGTCTCGTCCTGACCGGCGCGCGGTCGTCGACGGGTGGCGTCGACCCGCTGCTCACGATCGTCCCGCTGCTGCTGGCCGGCGTGGGCTGCGTGGTCACGCTTCGCATCGTCCCGCTCGTGCTGGCCATCATCGAACGCGGAGTGCCCGCGCGCCGGGGGCTGCTGGCGCTGGTGGGTCCGGCCCGAGCGCGGCGTGATCCCGAGATCCGGGTCGCGCCGGTGCTGGCGGTCGTCGTCGGCGTCGCGATCTCGGTGTTCTCTGTGGCGTTCTTCACCACGGTGCAGGACGGCATCCAGGTCGCGGCGCGCAGCGCGGTCGGCGCCGACATGAGGGTCACGGCACCATTCCTCAATCAGGACCAGCTCGACCGGCTCGCGGAGATCGACGGCGTCGACCATGCGGCGCCGATCTACTCCGATGAGCAGCGCGACGCCGAGCTGCCGAACGGCGCGTTCCGCGTCACCGTCTACGTCTTCGACGTCGCCGAGGTACGAGCGGTGCAGACCGATCCGGAGACGGCCATCCCGCTGCCCGGCGGGCTGACGGTGGATGTCGGCCCCGACGACCCGGTCCCGGTCATCGCGTCGGAGCGGCTGGCCGCCAACGCCGAGGGCGAAGTGATGGAGATCGTGGGCGAGCCCGTCGACATCCTGGCCGGTGCACCCACCACGACGCCGCTCGGCTCGGCGAGCAACTGGGTCGCCGTCGACCGGCGGTATGCGGATCGCCTCGTCAACACCGAGTTCTCTCCGTCCGTCGTGCTGCTGGATCTCGCCGCAGACGCGGACACCGCCGCCACGGCGAAGGCCGCCCTCCTCATCGCGGGCGCGTCGTCCTCGACTGCGACCACGCCGGCGATGTCGGCCGAGACCCGGCTGTCCGATCCCGCGCTCAACGGGGTGCGGCTGGCCCTGCTCGCCTCGGCGGTGGTCGTCGCGCTGCTGCTCGCGCTCGCCATCGGCATGACGCTCGTGCTCGGGGCGCCCGCCCGTGGCCGCCTGCTCGCCCTCCTCGGAGCCCTCGGGTTCCGCCGCACCCGCGAACTGCCGGTCGTGCTCTGGGAGGTCGCTCCCGCGGTGGCCGTGGCCCTTCCGATCGGTGTGGGCGTGGGTCTGCTGCTTCCGTGGGTCGTGATCCCGGCCATCGACCTGACCGGGTTCGTCGGCGGCACGGCGCAGCCGGCCGTGCACCTCGGCGGCTGGGCGCCCGCGCTCGTCGCGGCCGCGTTCCTTGCCGTCACCGCCGCCGCGGTGCTCGTCGCCGCACTCGTCGCGCGACGCGTGACGGCGGCCCGCACTCTCCGTAGCATCGACGAAGAAGGATGACCATGTCACTCGACACCGCTGCCGCCCCCGCCGAGGCGCCTCCCGCGCCCACCGGCCCCGACATCCTGTGCACCGAGCTGGTGCGGATCTTCACCGCGCAGGGCATCGAGGTGCAGGCGCTGCAGGGCCTGGAGCTCCGCGTGGAGCGCGGGGAGATGGTCGCGCTGGTCGGTGCATCGGGGTCGGGCAAGTCGACCCTGCTGACGATCCTGGCCGGACTCGACACCCCGACGGCCGGATCCGCCAGGGTGGCCGGCCACGACCTCGTGACGATGCGGGAGCAGGAACGCCTCGACTACCAGCGCCGCAGTGTCGGATTCGTCTGGCAGCAGTCGGCGCGCAACCTGCTGCCCTACCTCAGCGCCGCCGAGAACATCGGCATGGCTCACGCCGTCGCGGGAGTGGTTCCCCGGGCGAAGCGGCCGGCGACGACCGACGAGCTGCTCGAGCTGCTGACGGTCGCGGATGTCGCCGACCGTCGCCCGGATCAGCTGTCCGGCGGCCAGAAGCAGCGGGTGGCGATCGCGGTCGCCCTGGCGAATGGGCCGCGCGTTCTGCTCGCCGACGAGCCGACGGGCGAGCTCGACGAGGCGACGAGCGCCGACGTCCTCGCCGCGATGGAGACCGTCAACAAAGAGCGCAGGGTCACGACGCTGATCGTCACGCACGACCCCGCGGTCTCCGAGCATGTCGACCGAACGGTGCGCATTCGCGACGGCCGCACATCGACCGAGACCCTGCGCAGCACCCATGTCGACGCGGAGGGTCGCTCGGTGCGGATCGCCGAGGAGTACGCGGTGCTCGACCGTGCCGGGCGGATGCAGCTTCCGGCGGAGTTCACCACCGCCCTCGCCCTGCGCGATCGCGTGCGGCTGGCCCTGGAAGAGGATCGCGTCGAGGTGCGCCCGGGCGATCGGCCGGTTCCCCAGCCGGAGACGGGTCACGGCAAGCATCGCGCTCCCGAGGGCGAGGAGGGCTGATGAGCGCCGTCCTGCGCGCCGAGGGCGTGACCCGCGTGTTCAAGAGCCCGGCGGGCGACGTGCGAGCGGTTGACGGGGTCGATCTCGAGGTGTCGTCGGGCGAACTCGTCGTCGTGCGTGGCCGTTCGGGTTCGGGCAAGACCACGCTGCTGACGATGCTGGGCGGGCTCGACCGTCCGACGAGCGGGAGGGTCGAACTCGACGGCCGCGACCTCGCGACCTATGGCGCGGATCTCGCCGACGTGCTGGGAGCCCGCATCGCATCCGTGTTCCAGAGCTTCGGGCTGATCGGGGTGCTCTCGGCTTCGGAGAACGTCGAGGTGCCGCTGCGCATCCGCCGCGTCGCGCCGGGGGAGCGGGAGACGCGGGTGGCCGCGGCCCTGGCGGCAGTCGGCCTGACCGGGCACGAGGCCCAGCGTCCGGGGGAGCTGTCGGGTGGCCAGCAGCAGCGCGTCGGTCTCGCGCGCGCTCTCGTGTCGGACCCCGGCATCCTGCTGGCCGACGAGCCGACCGGCCAGCTCGACAGCGAGACGGGCGCGACGATCATGAACCTGATCGCCGGATTCGTGCACCAGCGCGGCATGGGGGCGATCGTCGCCACCCACGACCCCGCGATGGTCGCGCGTGCCGACCGGGTGGTCGATCTGCACGACGGCAAGCTGACAGGATCGGCGGTATGAGAACGAGCAGGTTCCGGATGCCGCTGGCCGTCGCCGCAGCGATCCTCGCGATCGTCGCCCTGACCGGCTGCGTTCGGAAGAACCCGGTCGCCACGTTCCAGGTGGTCGATGAGACTTTCAAGATCGAGCTGACGACACCGGAGCTGCAGCAGCACGCGCGGGACCTGCTCGCGGGCGAGGACGTGGCGAGCATCCCCAACGGGGTCGTTGTGCGCGACGACGCGGGTGTCAACGCTCCGTGGTCATGGCACATCGACCCGTCGACGCTCGAGTTCGCCGACATGACGACCGAGGTGTGCGACGGCCTGCCGTCCTACGTCGAGGACGAGATCGTCACGAGCGATCGGTTCTGCCCGTGGAGTGCGGAGATCGTCAGCATCGACTGACGACGGCCGCCGCGAATCGCCCGGATTCAGGAACGGGACGTCGAGATCGGCCCCGAGAGCGGAAGTTCGGCGGCGTGCTCGGTTGCTTGGCCGGAGCCGAGCAGCTGTTCTTCGGCCCAGCGCTGCTGCTCGAGCGCGACGGGATCAGGTTGGCTGTTGTCGTAGCGCCAGCGGTCGAGGTCGTCGTAGAAGAGCTTCTTCGCCTTGCCCGGCTTGTGCAGCCAGCGCACGAGGCGGTCGCGGAACTCGCCGAGGGTCTGGTCGGCCTGGAAGCTGTAGTTGACCGAGTTGCCACGCATCTCGGCGAGCTGGTGCTCTGCCCAGTCGGCGGCGAGTTCGGCGCCCGAGATCGGGAGCAGCCGCACGGAGATGTCGGCAGCGCTCGAGAGCGACTCCGAATGGTCTTTGGCCGCGGGGGAGAGGCTGTGCCAGGTGGCGGCGGCCTTGCCGGCCGTCACGAGCGCGGCGACGGCGGATGCCCGCGTCTCGTGGTCGCGCTGCCGGACCAGCCGGCGGGTCGAGCCGCGCCCGATGATGGCGCCGATGATGCCGGCGACGAGGATCGCGACGAACGGAAGGATGGCACCGGTGAGGATGCGCCAGCCGTCGTCGGAGGTGAGCCAGTCCACGAGATCGTTCCACCACTGCATGCGGGCACTTTACGTCGGGCCGGGCGCGATCCGGGGAAGGCGGGGCCGGTTCGCGGGAAGAGTGCAGAATTGCCTCTGCTGGTCAGTAGCGCAGCGCATCCACCGCGTCGTCGGCCGCCGCGAAGTCGCCGATGATGGCGAATCCGGCCGCCCTGCCCAGCATCCGCTTGCTGCGATAGCGGTCGCCCGCGTCGTCAGCCACGCGCTCGACGTAGCCCAGCACGAGCCCGTCGGTGCGGGCGACGCGCCACAGCGCGCCACGGCGGGGCACGATGTCGAGGCCGCGCGGCATCGCGCGGAGCGGAAGCGGTGCGGGAAGCTCGAGCAGGTCCATGATTCGAACATACGTTCGACCACCGACATCGCAGCGGAGCGAGCGGGTCGAGTAGCGCCACGGCGCGTATCGAGACCTAGGGCGTACGCACGCTGCCGGTCCGTATCGCCAGGTCGGCATCCACGACCGTCTTGGTCGATCGGGCCGTCTGGGCGAGCACGATCCCGATGAACACGACGGCCGCGCCCGCGATCTGCAGCAGGTCGAGCTGCTCTCCGAGCCAGAGCCACGCGACCAGGAACGCGAAGATCACCTCCGCCGACGCGACGATACCGGCGGCCGTCGCGCTCAGGTGCTTGAGCGCATAGAACGAGAGCAGGAAGGGCGCGAACGACCCGAGCACGACGGTCACCACCAGGGGCACGATCAGTGGCAGCTCGAGCTCGCCGACGGCACCGCCGAGCGGCACGGGCGTCGAGAACGTCGCCGGGCGCAGGTCCCACCACCCGCTGAACAGCGCCCAGAAGACGGTCGCGAAGGTCATCGTCCAGAAGGCGACCGTGAGGGGCGACGTCGCGCCGACCTGCTTCTCGCCGACGAGGAAGTAGAAGGCCAAGGTCACGGCGGCAACGGCGGCGAAGAGCACTCCGAGAGGGTCGAGATCGCTGTCCCACACCTGCGCGACGACCGCGAGCCCGGCCAGTACGAGGCCGATCGCGATCCAGAGTCGCGCCTTGACGCGCTCCCTGAACACGAAGAAGGCGAACAGCGCGACCAACAGCACGGCCGTGTACTCGAGCAGCAGTGTGATGCCGACCGGCATGAGCGACAACGCGACCGCGTAGCTCGCCTGCAGCAACGCCACGCCGAACACGCCGAGCACCGCCATCACGAGCAGTTGGCGCCGCGACAGCCGGAAGCCGCGACGGTCGGTGATCAGCAGCAGCACGCCCGCAAGGATCGCCGTGCCGAGGGTGCGGAACTGCGTCAGCTGGGTCGCCGTCAGGCCCGCTTCGATGATCTGCTTGGTGAGGCTGCCGTTCGCTCCGAAGAGCAGCGACGCGGCGAGCGCGAAGAGGTATCCCACTCAGCGGTTCTCGGTGCCGTCGACGGCGTGCGGCTCGATCGCATCCAGCTCCGCCGTGGTCAGCGCGGGCGCGTCGAGCGCACCCAGGCTGCTCTCGAGTTGCGCGACGCTGGACGCGCCGATCAGCGCGCTGGTGACTTGCGGGTGCCGCAGCACCCAGGTCAGCGCGAGTTGCGCGAGCGATTGCCCGCGGTCCTTCGCGATCGCATTCAGCGCCTTCGCCCGCTCGAGGTAGGTGGCGTCGATGTTCGTCTCGCTGATCCAGCGCCCTTCGGCCGCCCGCGAGTCGCTCGGGATGCCGTCGAGATACCGGTCGGTCAGCATGCCCTGGGCGAGCGGCGAGAATACGATGCTGCCCGCATGCACCTCGTCGAGTGCCTCGAGGAGGCCGTCTTCCATCCGGCGATCGAACATGTTGTACCGGGGCTGGTGGATGAGCAACGGGATGCCTTCCGCCGAGAGCGCAGCGGCCGCGGCACGCGTCTGGTCGGGATCGTAATTCGAGATCCCCGCATACAGCGCCTTGCCGCTCCGGACGGCGGTGGCGAGCGCGCCCATGGTCTCCTCGATGGGCGTCTCGGGATCCGGGCGGTGCGAGTAGAAGATGTCGACGTAGTCGAGTCCCATCCGGCCGAGCGACTGGTCGAGGCTGGAGAGCAGGTACTTGCGCGATCCCCATTCGCCGTAGGGGCCGGGCCACATGTCGTAGCCGGCCTTGGTCGAGATGATCAGCTCGTCGCGGTAGGGGAGGAGGTCGTCGCGCAGGATCAGCCCGAAGTTGCGTTCCGCCGCCCCGTTGACCGGGCCGTAGTTGTTAGCCAGGTCGAAATGCGTGACCCCGAGGTCGAAGGCGCGCCGCAGGATGGCCCGCTGGACGTCGAGCGGACGGTCGCTGCCGAAGTTGTTCCACAGGCCGAGGGAGATGCGCGGGAGCTTGAGGCCGCTGCGACCCGATCGCACGTACTGCATCGATTCATAGCGGTCGGGGGCGGCGTTGTAGGGAGGGCGGTCCAAGGGCATGCCTCCAGCGTAGGCCGAGGCCGGGTGTCCCTGGCTGCGGTCCATTCGCGCACGCGGGGCGCGTGCTCGCCTTCCAACTACGGCCGACGTGTACATCCATCGCCAATGCGGGGCCGGGCGCACGGTACAGCCGTAGTTGCAACGGCGACGCCGACTTGACGCCTGTGGCTAATAGGGTTAGCGTTACGGCTATGACACCTAGCCCGACGACCGCCACCGTGCAGTACCTCGCCCGCCCCGGCGGCCGGCTCTCGTACACCGTCACCGGCGACGGCCCCCTCGTCATCGCGGTCCCCGGCATGGGCGATCTGCGCGGAACCTGGCGCGATGTCGTCGCACCTCTCGTCGACGCGGGCTACCGCGTCGCCGTCGTCGACCTGCGCGGGCACGGCGATGCCGACACCAGCTTCACGGAGCACGGCGACCTCGCGACGGCCTCCGACATCCTGGCGCTCATCGACGAACTCGGCGGACCGGCCCTGGTGCTCGGCAACTCGATGGCGGGGTCTGCCGCGATCATCGCCGCCGCCCAGCGACCGGATGCCGTCGCCGGCCTCGCGCTCGTCAGTCCCTTCGTGCGCAACGGGGGTTCGAAGGGCGCGGAGCGGGCCATGCGCTTGCTGTTCCGCGTGCTCTTCGCGAAGCCGTGGGGCGCCGCGGTCTGGGCGACGTATTACCGCTCGACCCTGAGTAAGGGCGCGCAGGCGGCCTGGCTCGGCGAGCACGTCGCCGCGATCCGAGCGTCGATGCACGAGCCCGGCCGCCTGCGCTCGTTGCGCGACCTGACGTTGTCGCTCGATCACGACCTCGTGACCCCGCACCTGTCGAAGGTCTCCTCGCCTGCGCTGATCATGGTGGGCGCGGGCGACCCCGACTACGAGGACCCGGCCGCAGAGCTCGCCTTCATGGGCGAGCAGCTGCACGCCGAGACGGTGCTCGTCGAGGGTGCCGCGCATTACGCGCAGCATCAGCGGCCGGATGTGGTGGTCCCCGCGGTCCTGCGGTTCGCGGCGGCGCTGCGCAGCGGATCGGGATGGCGGACGCCCCGTGCCTAGGGCCGGACTCAGCCGGGACGCCGTCGTCGATCTCGCCGTGGCGGTCGTCGATGCCGATGGGCTCGGCTCCCTCACGCTGGCGGCCGTCGCCGGCCGCGCCGGGGTGGCCGTGCCCAGCCTCTACAAGCACGTCGGATCGCTCGCCGAACTCCGCGCCGCCGTTGCCCTGGTCGCCGCGCGCGAGCTCACCCGCGTGTGCGCGGTCGCCACGGTCGGCCGGTCGGGCGACGACGCACTACGGGCGCTGGGTCATGCGATCCGGGGGTTCGCGCACCAGCATCCGGGGCTCTATGCCGCGGGTCAGATCGCCCCCGACCCGGACGCCGAGGGCGGCCTGGAACTCGCCCAGTCGGCCGCGGATGCGGTCGCGCTGATGGCGGCCGTGCTCCTCGGGTTCGGGGTGCCCGATTCGCGCACGGTCGACGCGGTGCGCACGGCACGGTCGGCGCTGCACGGCTTCGTGATGCTCGAGGCCGGCGGCGGTTTCGGGATGCCGGACAGCGTCGATCAGAGCTTCGAGACCCTGCTCGACACCGTGATCGCCGGCATCCACGCGCTCGCTCGCGCCTGAGCGTCCTCTCAGCATTCTCGACACGGCAGATGTCGCGGCGTAGCGTCGAGACGATAGAAAAGGAGCTCGATGATGAGCGATAGAGACACCGCCACCGACCAGCGCTGGGTGGCTTTCGGGCCCGCCGGAGCTGTCGGATCCATCCACCGCACTGACGAGGGATTCGCCGTCCGGCTGATGGATGCCGAGGACTACCGCGGGGTCTATCCGACCCTCGACGTGGCGAAGAGCGCCCTGCACGCGAGCATGCTGCCGGGATCGGAGTGGCCCGACTACCGCGAGCACTGATCGCGGAATCCCCTCCTTCACAGCACCTGAGCGCCGCCCGCCTCCACTCCGGAGGCCGGGCGGCGTTTCTCGTGCGCGCGGCTCGCGCAGCATGGAACTCCGACCTAGAGGAGCACCATGACCGACACCATCAGCGTCACCGGCCTCGTCGCCACCACGCCCAAGCACGTCGTCACCAGCACCGGACTGACGGTCACGACCTTCCGCCTCGCCTCCACGCAGCGGCGGTTCGATCGCGCCGAGCAGAAATGGGTGGATGGCGAGACCAACTGGTACACGGTCGCGACGTTCAGGCAGCTGGCCACCAACGTTGACGCGTCGTTGCAGAAGGGGCAGCGCGTGATCGTCACGGGTCGTCTTCGAGTGCGCGACTGGGCCGTGGATGACAAACGTGGCACGAATGTCGAGATCGACGCCGACGCCGTGGGCCACGATCTCAGCTGGGGCACCACGGTGTTCACGCGATCGACCGCGACCGCCGTGGCAGAGGCGGATGCGGCGGCAGATGCGCCGACGGACAGCAGCTCAGACGATGACGCCACCGACGAGGCCGCTGATGACGCCCCCGCGGATGCCGACCAGAGTGCCCCTGCGCGATTCGAAGAACCCGTCGGTTCGGCGCCGTTCTAGAATCGTCCCGACCCGGCATCGGCGGGCGGACGAGGGGATCGGCATGCGGGGCAGGGGCGCTCGGGCGAGACTCGCCGTCACGCTCGCGCTCGCCGTTGCCCTGGGCAGCGGCCTGACCGCATGCGTCGGCGGTCCTCCGGCTCCGACGCCCACCGCATCCCCGACCGCCGGCGAGACGACCGCACCCGAGCCGGAGATCAACCTGGGCGGAACCGCCACCGAGAACCAGCCGTACTTCGACCAGGCGAACCTCGCCACGATCGAGTTGGGCGCCACCGACGGCCGATCGTTCATCGACGGCCTGGTCGCCGCGGGCTACACCAAGGAGTCGATGGAAGTCACGCCCGACCGCACGACGGTCAACGCGCAGGCCGACAACATCCAGTTCTCGGTTCGCCTCAACGGCACCTGTCTCGTCGGCCAGTACGGCGGCTCCGGCTATGCCAGCTTTGCCGGCCCGCTGCTCGCCGACGGCCGCTGCCTCATCGGCACCACGCGCCCGATCGATTGGTAGTCGCCGGGATCGTGCCGTCTGCCGGGCCCGAACAGGAAACGTAGACTCGTCGCCATGGCCGAATACATTTACTCGATGGTGCGCGCCCGCAAGGCGGTCGGCGAGAAGCTCATCCTGGATGACGTGACCATGGCGTTCCTGCCGGGCGCCAAGATCGGGATGGTCGGCCCCAACGGTGCTGGTAAGTCCACGATCATCAAGATCATGGCCGGGATCGACACCCCCTCCAACGGTGAGGCCACACTGAGTGCGGGGTACACCGTCGGCATCCTGATGCAGGAGCCCGAGCTCGACGAGAGCAAGACGGTGCTCGAGAACGTGCAAGAGGGCGTCGGCCCGATCATGGGCAAGCTCGCGCGGTTCAACGAGATCTCACTGGCCATGGCCGAGCCCGACGCGGACTTCGACACGCTGCTCGCCGAGATGGGCCACCTGCAAGAAGACATCGACGCCGCCGACGCGTGGGACCTCGACTCCCAGCTCGAGCAGGCGATGGATGCGCTGCGCACGCCGCCCGGCGATTCCGACGTCAAGAACCTCTCCGGTGGTGAGAAGCGCCGCGTCGCCCTCACCAAGCTGCTGCTGTCGAAGCCCGACCTGCTGCTGCTGGACGAGCCCACCAACCACCTCGACGCCGAGAGCGTGCTGTGGCTCGAGCAGCACCTGAAGTCGTATCCCGGTGCCGTCATCGCCATCACCCACGACCGGTACTTCCTCGACAACGTCGCCGAGTGGATCGCCGAAGTCGACCGCGGCCGGCTCATCGGCTACGAGGGCAACTACTCCACCTATCTCGAGAAGAAGGCCGAGCGCCTCGACGTGCAGGGCAAGAAGGACGCCAAGCTCGCCAAGCGACTCAAGGACGAGTTGGAATGGGTGCGCAGCAGCGCCAAGGGCCGCCAGACGAAATCCAAGGCGCGGCTCGCCCGCTATGAAGAGATGGCGGCCGAGGCGGACAAGACGCGCAAGCTCGACTTCGACGAGATCCAGATCCCGCCGGGGCCGCGTCTCGGCAGCATCGTGATCGAGGCCAAGAAGCTGCAGAAGGGCTTCGACGGGCGCGAGCTGATCGATGGACTGAGCAACACGCTTCCGCCGAACGGCATCGTCGGCGTCATCGGCCCCAACGGCGTCGGCAAGACGACCCTGTTCAAGACGATCGTCGGCCTCGAGCAGATCGACGGCGGCGAGCTGAAGATCGGCGAGACCGTTCAGATCAGCTACGTCGACCAGGATCGCGGCGGCATCGACCCGAACAAGACGCTGTGGGAGGTCGTCAGCGACGGCCTCGACATCATCGTCGCGGGCAAGAACGAGATCCCATCTCGCGCCTACGTGTCGAAGTTCGGATTCAAGGGGCCGGATCAGCAGAAGAAGGCGGGCGTTCTATCCGGTGGCGAACGCAACCGGCTCAACCTGGCCCTGACGCTCAAGCAGGCGGGCAACCTCCTGCTGCTCGACGAGCCCACCAACGACCTCGACATCGAGACGCTCTCCAGCCTCGAGAACGCGCTGCTCGAGTTCCCCGGGTGCGCGGTGGTCATCACCCACGATCGGTGGTTCCTCGACCGGATCGCGACCCACATCCTGTCCTATGAAGGCACGGATGAGGATCCCGCCAATTGGTACTGGTTCGAGGGCAACTTCGAGGCGTACGAGGAGAACAAGATCGCGCGCCTCGGGCCCGATGCCGCGAAGCCGCATCGTTCCGTTCACCGCAAGCTGACGCGCAGCTAGGAGGCGCCCATGCGCTTGCACGTTCCGATCAAGCTCCGTTGGAGCGACCTCGATGCGTACGGCCACGTCAACAACGCGGCCATGCTCACCCTCTTCGAAGAGGTGCGCATCGCCGTGTTCTGGCACGGCGATCTGAACATCGAAGGGGTTTCAGACGTCACGCCGGGGGCCGAGGGCGGCACGCTCTCGCTCATCGCTGGGCAGCAGGTCGAATACCTCGCACCCATCCCGTATCTGCGCGAACCGCTCGACATCCAGATGTGGGTGGGTCGACTCGGCGGTGCCAGCTGCGACGTCTGCTACGAGGTGTGGTCCCCGGTCGGAACCGAGCCGGCCGTGCTCTACGCACGGGCTTCGTCGGCCATCGTCCTCGTCGACGCGGCCACCATGAAACCGCGCCGAATCACCGACGGCGAGCGCGCCGCGTGGGAGCAGTACCTCGAAGCACCCGTGGAGTTCACCCAGCGCCGATAGGCCGCACTTCGATGTGCGATTGACAATGGTGTGCGACACACAGTAACGTGTCTGCTATGGACGACATCGAGAGCGGGCACCTGCAGGAGCTGCGACGGGGAACCGTCGTGCTCGCCTGCCTGCTGATCCTGCGCACGCCCGACTACGGCTACGCGCTGCTCGAACGACTCGCCGCCGCCGGCCTCGCCGTCGACGGCAACACGCTCTATCCGCTGCTGCGGCGCCTCGAAAAGCAGGCGCTTCTGACGAGCGAGTGGAACACCGACGAGGCGCGACCTCGCAAGTTCTACCGCACGAGCACGGCCGGCGAGACCCTCGCCGCCCGCCTGCTGCAGGACTGGAGCGACCTCACCCGCACTCTCGACGACATCGATCACGGAGACTCGAAATGACCGCAGCATCCACACTCACCGACCGCTACGTCTTCGCGGTGCAGCGTTCGTTGCCCGAGGCCCAGCGGGCCGAGATCGACCGCGAGCTGCGTGGCACGATCGCCGACACCATCGACGGCAGGATCGAGGCCGGCACCGACCCCGCCTCGGCGGAGCGCGAGGTGATCACCGAGCTCGGTGATCCGTACCGGCTCGCCGCCGGGTACGCCGACCGCCCGCTGCACCTCATCGGGCCGGCCCTGTTTCCCGACTACATCCGCCTTCTCAAGGTGCTCTACATCGTCGTGCTGCCGATCGTCGTCGCCGCGATCCTGCTCGGCCAGCTGCTCAGCCAGCCCGACGACATCGGCGGCGCATTCGGCACCGCCTTCGGGGCGATCATCTCAGTCATCGCCCACTTCGGTTTCTGGACGACGCTGGTCTTCGCCATCATCGAGCGGTCGAGCACCTACAAAGCTCAGGCCTGGAATCCGAGCACTCTGCCGCAGCTGCCGGTCGGTAGCTCGATCAAGCTCTCCGACACCGCCGCGAGCGTCGCCTGGATGGCGACCATCCTGGCCGCCATCGCGTGGGGACAGTTCTGGCCGCTGTTCCGCGACGCAGGCGGCGCGGTGATCCCGTTCTTCGATCAGGCGCTCTGGAGCTTCTGGCTGCCGTACTTCATCTTCATCGCGCTAGCCGAGCTGGGGTTCCAGCTGGTGCTCTACCGCGCTCGCCGCTGGACCTGGCCGCTGGCGCTCGTCAATGTGGTTCTAGGCGCTGCCTTCGCGGTCCCGCTCATCTGGCTGCTTCTCACCGAGCAGTTGGTGAATCCTGCGTTCCTCGATGCCGCGAACATCGCGCCGCTGTTCGCGGGCGACGGCGTCGTGACGATCGTCCTGGTGGTCGTGACGATCTCGACCGGCCTCACGGATGTGGTCGCCGGCTTCACCCGCGCCGCGCGAGGCGAGCGCCGCGCGTCCTGACCGGCAAAGTCAGCTGAGGCGCGGCTTGCCGGTCGCGGCCTCGAAGGCGGGGCGCACGTCCACCGTGTCGTAGACGATGCGCAGCGACTCGATGCGGCCCGAGTCATCCAGCTCGGCGACATCGACCACGTCGAACGGGGCGGCGGTGCCGTCGGGCAGCGTCCAGTCGAAGTGGAAGAGGAACGAGACCATGGTCCGCCCGGCGATCGACTCGCCGCGCATGGAACCGAGCAGAGTCAGCTCGGCGGCCGCCGTATCCGCAAAGAGCTTCGGGTAGAAATCGGTGGCGGGCAGGTCGCCGTAGAGCGGCGAATGCACGATCGCGTCGGTGGCGAAGAGCGCGAGCATGCCGTCGAGATCGGCATCGCCGAGAGAGCGCAGGTACCTGTCGACGAGTGCGTCGGTGACGGGGTCGGTCATTTCGGCTCCGGCACGCGAATCATGCCCTCCTGAGCGACGCTCGCCAGCAGCCGCCCGCCGCGGTCGTAGATGCGGCCGGTCGACAGGCCGCGGCCGCCGATGGAGTTCGGTGAGTCCTGCACATACAGCATCCATTCGTCGGCGCGGCCGTCGCGGTGCCACCACATGGCGTGATCGAGACTAGCCACCTTGAGTCCGGGCGTGCCCCACGCGAGGCCGTGGCCGCGCAGTACCGGTTCCAGGATGGTGTGGTCGCTCGCGTAGGCGATCGCGGCCCTGTGCAGGTTGGGATCGTCGGGCAGGGTGCCGACCGCCTTCATCCAGACGGCCTGGTGCGGCGTGCGGTCCTCACCCGCCTGCAGGTAGAGCGGGCCGCCGATGTGCCGGATGTCGAACGCGCGCTCGGTGGCCCAGAATCGGGCGACCGGGTGATCGACGTTGGCGAGCACGTCGGCCGTCGAGGGCAGGGACTCGGGATCAGGGAGGTCGGCGGGCATGTCGATCTGGTGATCGAGGCCCTCGTCGACATCCTGGAACGAGGCGATCATCGACAGGATCGGCTGGCCGTCCTGGTACGCCTGGGTGCGCCTGGTCGAGAACGACCGGCCGTCGTGGATGCGGTCGACCGAGAACGTGATCGGCAGGTCGACGCTGCCCGGGCGCAGGAAATACCCGTGCATCGAATGCACGAAGCGGTCGGGCGCCGTGGTGCGGATCGCCGCGACGAGCGACTGCGCGAGTACCTGCCCACCGAAGACGCGGCCACCCGGGACCCATTGGCTCGGGCCCGTGAAGATGTCCTCGCTCGTGCGTGCCCCGGTGTCGGTCAGATCGAGGGCGGCCATCAGTCCCGACAAGGGGTCGCTCATGGGTTGTAGTTTAGGAGCAGATGAGCCGCTCTTTCACATTCGCCGACGCTCAGACTCTCGAAGATCTGCAGGTCTTCCTTGCGCGCGCCGCCCGCATCGAAGAAGGCTCCGTGCGTCTGATCGCGGGCAGCGGCGTGCTTGCGACTTACGCGGCCGTCCTCTACCCCGTCGGACTCCTGGATGAGAGCCCGACCGTCCTCGGACTGCGCACCTTCGCGCTCGTCCCCGGCTCGTCCGGCACGGTCGACGACTTCGACGTCGTGGTGCCGATCCGGTCGCTGCTGACCCGGCTCGAGAAGGCGCAGGGAGAGCGCGCCGACGATCACGGGAAAGTCGGCAGCATCACCATCTCCCTCCCGATGGAGGTCAACACCGTGACCTGGGCCGCGATCTCGCCGCCGCGCGGGGGATGGCGTCCGATCGCGGCGACCGACGCGGCGCTGCTCGATGCGGCGGCCCGTGCGGGCATCGAAGAGGTGGCGAACGCGATTCCGGATGCCGTGGGCGAGCAGGTCGTGCGAAAGGTGCGCGGTGAGGTCTGGTCGCGGCCGATCCCTGGCCTTGAGCACGTTCCCGCCGGCGCCGGATTCGCGGCATTGGGCCTCGGATTCCTCGGCGACGACGAGGTGCGCGTCTTCGAGACCGGGCCGTGGACCCGCCTCACGACGGTGCGCGGCCACATCCTGGTCAAGCGCAAAGCCTGGACGCTGAGCCGCTAACGCTGGTCGACGACGCAATCCCGCCGAATATTGCTCGGTGCGAGTGCGTCCTTTCCTCCACTCCCGACCGTGGTGGAATTCCGGCGACGCTGAGGTCATCGCGTTATGCGGGTCGACTCCCAATCGATAACTTGCTGCATCGCACGCTCGATAGCAATCGCCTCGTCCGGCGACAAAGGTAACCCCCAATCATTGCGAAATACTCGCGAGATCTCCTCCGTCGCTCCGTGCGCGGACTTGCGCTCCACCACCCACCGGTAGGCCGCGTCAGCAACCGTGTCGTACTCGGCTGGAATATGGCGCCTGTCGATGGCAATCCCCGCCGGGTCTATGCGCCACAACTCCTCTACTATTCGACGGCGCGTTTCGCGCTCTAGCTTCATGGTGCCTCCCAAAGGAACATCGCTATCTCACTCTCGGCCGCCCGTACATTGTGATGATTTTCTTGGAGGAATTGCTAACCACCACCGTTGCATATTGCCCGATGTACTTCGTGCTAACGGCGCCGACCTTCACTGTCAGTGGGGCTTTGAGAGCGTTCAAGTACGCGGTCAGGGCCACCCCAACCCCTTCGCGCGAGATTGCCTGATTTAGGCCGTGCCGCGTGAACCCGATCGCCGCCCCGTTCGTCAGGGCCTGAAGGGTTACCGCTCTTGTACCCGACCGGGCAACCGTTGTGGACACGGCACTACGCGCTGCGCCAACCGCGCCCACTCTGCCAAGCGTGTAAATCTCGATGCCTTGCAACACTTGATCTAGTCCTCGACCATCGATCCGGCCGGGTTGACACCGGGTCGATGGGTTGCCCGAACGGGTCATAGGAGGCCCGCGCCCCGACCCGTGCCCCGGTGTTGTCGGTGGTGATGATGACATCGCCGTGCAGGTTGGGGTAGGACCAGGATGTGTGCGCC
>JBDSKH010000096.1:0-3362 GCA_039917005.1 Pseudolysinimonas sp. | reverse complement strand
CCGAGCCGATCGACGTGTACCGGGTTCTGCGGGCACTCAACCCGAGCCCCTACATGTACCTGCTCACACTCGAGAGCCCCGAGGGCGCTTCGTACTCGATCGTCGGCTCCTCGCCCGAGGCGCTCGTCAAGGTGCAGGGCGGTCGCGTGTTCACGCACCCCATCGCGGGATCGAAGCCGCGCGGTGAGACTCCGGAGCGCGATGTCGAGCTGGCCGACGAACTGCTCGGCGATCCCAAGGAACAGGCCGAGCACCTCATGCTCGTCGACTTGGCGCGCAATGATCTCTCGAAGGTGTGCGTCGCCGGGTCGGTCGAGGTGACCGAGTTCATGCAGGTCGAGCGGTTCAGCCACATCATGCACCTGGTCTCGAGCGTCGAGGGCGACCTGCGACCTGATGCGACGCCGATCGACGTCTTCCGGGCCACCTTCCCGGCGGGCACGCTCTCGGGTGCGCCGAAGCCGCGGGCGCTGGAGATCATCGACGAACTCGAGGTCGCGCAGCGCGGGGTCTATGGCGGAGTGGTGGGGTACTTCGGTCTGGCCGGCGACGCGGACCTGGCCATCGCCATCCGGACCGCCACGATCGTGGACGGGATGGCTCGGGTGCAGGCGGGCGCGGGACTCGTCGCCGACTCCGATCCCGAGACAGAGCACGCGGAGTCGCAGAACAAGGCGGCGGCACCGCTACGCGCGATAGCCATCGCCAACGCGATGCGGAGACTCGAGTGACCCCCGGCCGGCTGCGGGTCATCTCGATGGCTGCGATCGTCGCTGAGGCGGCGCTCGTATCGCTCGCGTGGTCGCAGACCTGGTTCCTGCTGCGGCTCTCCGGCGTCGAGCTGCCCGTGCCGGGCGCCGTCGCGGGTGGGGCGCTGCTGCCGCTGGCGCTGGCATCCCTCGCCCTGGTGGCCGCGCTCGCTCTCGCGGGACCGTTCTTCCGCGTCGTACTCGGCGTGCTGGATGCCTTGCTGGGCGTCTGCGTCGTTGCCGTCTCGGTATGGGCGCTGAGCGATCCGGTGCGTGCATCGCTCCCTCTTCTGATCGACTCGACCGGCATCAGCGGCGAGGGCACGCTGCTCGGGATGGTGGCGAGCGCGCCGGCGACTCCGTGGCCGTTCGTGGCGCTCGGCCTCGGCGTGCTGATGATCGTCACCGGCCTCGCGGTCGCCGTGACCTCGCGCGCCTGGCCGGTGTCGGGGGCGAAGTACTCGCGCTCTCGCGTGGCGACACCCGACGGTACCGCCATCGACGACTGGGATGCCCTCAGCGAGGGCGACGACCCGACCGCGAAGTCGTAGCCCGAGGGGGACGCGTCTGCTCCCTGAGGAGCGCCCGCGAAGCGAGCATTCGGCGCGCTCCTCAGCCAGCGGACGGGCAGCGCGAGTGCGGTGAGGCCGCCCCGAGCGCCCCCGCTAGAGTGGAACCGCCCACGAACCGGCACGAAGGAGCAGTAGTGAGCGACGAGAACGAGCCCGGACACGGCAATTCGCCGGCAGCCTGGGTCGCGGTGACGATCATGCTGGTGGCGTTCGCAGTCGGAACCCTCGCCTTCTGGTTCGACGTCCCCGTCCTCGTCTGGGCCGCTGCCGGACTGCTGGTCGTCGGCGCCATCGTCGGTGTCGTGCTCTCCAAGCTCGGCTACGGGGTCAAGGGGCCGAAGTACGTCCCCAAGGCCCATTCGTAGAGTGCTCGACGAACTCGTCGCCGGGGCCGTCGCCGACGCCTCTGAGCGGCGCGCTGCACGCAGCCTCGAGTTGGTCGAGGCCGAGGCGCTCGCCCGCCCTCCAGCTCTGGATGTGATGGCCGCCCTGGCGCCCGCCGACCGGGTCAAGATCATCGCCGAGGTCAAGCGCGCGAGCCCGAGCCGCGGTGCCCTCGCCGACATCGACGATCCCGCCTCCCTCGCCGTCTCGTACCAGACCGGGGGAGCGTCGGCCATCAGCGTGCTCACGGAGGGACGTCGCTTCGGCGGATCGCTCGACGACCTCGAGCAGGTGCGCGACGCCGTGCAGATCCCGGTATTGCGCAAGGACTTCATCGCCGAGGAGTACCAGGTGTTCGAGGCACGCGCCGCGGGTGCCGATCTCGTTCTCCTCATCGTCGCGGCGCTCGAGCAGCCGGTGCTGCACCGGCTCCATGCACTGATCGCCGAACTGGGAATGACGGCCCTGGTCGAGACCCACTCCGCCGACGAGGTCGAGCGGGCGCTCGATCTCGGCGCGCACATCGTCGGTGTGAATGCCCGCGACCTCAGCACGTTCGAACTCGATCGCGACCTGTTCGGAACGCTGGCTCACAGCATCCCGTCGGGGGTCATCCGCATCGCCGAATCGGCCGTGCTCGAGCCCGCCGACGTGACCCACTACCGCTCGGCAGGGGCGGATGTCGTCCTGATCGGAGAAGCGCTGGTGCGTGGCGATGACCCGGTTGCGGCACTCAAGGAGTTCCTGGCGGCCGGCGCATGAGCCTGCGCGACGCCAGCGGCCCGTTCTTCGGCGAGTACGGCGGCCGGTTCATGCCCGAGTCGCTGATCGCGGCGATCGATGAGCTCGCCGCCGCCTACGAGTCCGCCAAGGTCGACCCGGCGTTCCAGGCCGAGCTCGCCGAGCTGCACCGTACCTACACCGGCAGGCCGTCGATCATCACCGAGGTCCCGAGGTTCGCGGAGCATGCCGGCGGCTCGCGCATCATCCTCAAGCGCGAGGACCTGAACCACACCGGCTCCCACAAGATCAACAACGTGCTCGGCCAGGCGCTGCTCACGAAGCGCATCGGCAAGAAGCGCGTGATCGCCGAGACCGGGGCGGGCCAGCACGGTGTCGCCACGGCGACCGCCGCCGCGCTCTTCGGCCTCGAGTGCACGATCTTCATGGGCGAGGTCGACACCCAGCGCCAGGCGCTCAACGTCGCCCGGATGCGTCTCCTCGGCGCCGAGGTCGTCTCGGTGACGACCGGCTCGCGCACGCTGAAGGACGCCATCAACGAGGCCTACCGCGAGTGGGTCACCAGCGTCGACTCGACCAACTACATCTTCGGTACGGCCGCCGGCCCGCATCCCTTCCCGGCCATGGTGCGCGACTTCCAGAAGATCATCGGCGAAGAGGCCCGCGCCCAGGTGCTCGAGCTCACCGGCAGGCTCCCGGATGCCGTGGCGGCCTGCGTGGGCGGTGGATCGAATGCGATCGGCATCTTCCATGCGTTCCTCGACGACGCCGACGTGAAGCTGTTCGGATACGAGGCGGCGGGTGACGGCATCGACACCGAACGGCACGCGGCGTCGATCGAGCGCGGCCGCCCCGGCATCCTGCATGGCGCGCGCAGCTACCTTCTGCAAGACGAGGACGGCCAGACCATCGAGTC
>JBDSKH010000095.1:0-6469 GCA_039917005.1 Pseudolysinimonas sp. | reverse complement strand
GATTCACCGGGTCTTGTCAACCCAGCGGATGTAGGTGTACGCCGTACTGGTATGGGATCCCTCTCTCGCAAAGCCGCCGCCGTATTCCTCGCCTCAGCGCTTGCCGTCCTGGTCGGTGTCGCCGGCCCCGCCACCGCGGCGCCCCCCGTGCCTTCCACCGTCATGACCTGCTCCAAGCTCGCGGCGGCCACCAACCCACCGGCCTCGTTCCCCGTGCCCGTGAGCCAGCGCTACGCTCCTGCCACCGAGACTCGGCACTTCCCGGGGATCCCGAGCGCCGACGTGATCCGGATGGCGGGCGGCATCGTGTGCGAGTGGAGCGACGGTCGCATTCTGGACGGTCCGGGAGGCGTCGCATCCGTCGGCATCCGGGTCGAGTACCTGCCCTACGCCGAATCCGGGTACTGGCGCTGGGCAGCATGGGGAGGGATCACCGCTCCGGAGTCGCTCGACTGCTTCATCGGGTACTGCCAGCTCATGAGCGCGGCGGGCGGGGACTTCCTCTACATCGGAATCGAGGGCGCCAGCAGCGACGCCGTCGCCAGCGACCTCGCCGCCGCCATCCGGGTCGCACTGCAGCTCGGTCTTAAGACGCCGTACGTCAGGCCGACCTATGCCACCGAACTGGACCGCACGTGCGACCAGATCGTGAGGCCCGTGGTCTGGCGCGCCGCAGTCGCCAGCCCAGTCGGACTGCGCACGTTCTCGATTCCTCAAGGGTGGAGCGTGGTCAATAGCGCGATGCTGGCCACGCGCGCGCCGGCGTGTGTCTACTCGGACGCCACCGGGGCCCGAGCTGCAGGCCTGATGTGGACCCTTCCCGGCGGACGATGGTCCTTCCTGACGCTTGCGCCGCTGTTCACCTCACCCGGTCCGCTGACGGCGATCTCCGTTCCGGGGATGGCGCCAGGAGACACCGCCTACACGAGGTGCGACACGTTGCACACCCACTGCATCCTGGACGCCCTCATCGCCACGCACTGGGTTCAGATCGACCTGGCGGACGCCGGCTCCGGTGGCGGCCTGATCCGGACTGATCGACTCGCCGCGATGACGCCCCTGCTGTCGGAGATCGTGCTGCAGACCTATTCGCCGTGAGTCACCTGCTCCGGGTCGATGTGCTCGGGAAGGAATCCGCGACCGACGAGACGTGCCGTGGCGCGGCGCACGATCGGCGACAGGAACTTCAGCGCGATCCGCGCGGCGGCCGGGATCGCCGGCCGGCCGCTTCCGGAGGCCGGCCGTGCGAGGCGCTCGTGCGCGATCCTCTGGATCCGCTGCATGCGTTCGACGGGACGGCTGCGGCGTCGCTGTACGGCGGCCAGCACACTCGAGGGAACCCGGCCAGAACGCAGGGGCGCGGCGGTCGCATTGACGAGCGCCACCGCATCCTGGATCGCGTAGTTGATGCCGACGCCCATGACGGGCGACATCGCGTGGGCCGAGTCGCCGATGCAGATCAGACCGTCGCGCCACCAGGTCGTCAGCCGGTTGAGCTGGACGGTGAGGAGCCTCACCTGGTCCCATTCGGTGAGCGAGTCCACGACGGGCCCGAGGACGGGTGCGGTCGCCGTGATCGCCTCACGGAGGGCACCGAGCCCGCGGGCACGGAGGACGTCATAGCCGCCCTTGGGGATGACCATGCCGCTCTGGTATCGATCGCCGCGCTCGATCGTCAGGACGAGGGCCCGGCGGTCGATGTAGCCGAGTGTCGCGGGAGGCGGATGGGGAGGCTTCGGGAGGCCGAACCACAGCACATCGATCGGCACGCCGTCCGCTCGCGGGACCAGTCCCGCGGCATCCCGGATCGCGGAGTCGCGGCCGTCGGCAGCGACTGTGAGTCGCGCGCGGACATCGACGGCGCCGTCGGGACCGGTCGCGTGCACCCCCGCGATCCGGCCCGCCTCCTCGATGAGCGAGTCGGCGCGCGTGGACATCCGGAGCTCGAAGCCGGGGATCGCAGCCGCTTCGGTCGCGAGGAAGGTGAGGAAATCCCACTGCGGGGCAAAGACCAGGAAATCGTCGGGGGGCGGCAGGGTGGAGAAGTCGACGAGCGAGATCCGGCGGCCGTCGACCACCACATCCATCGTGTCGACGCGATTGAGGGGGAGTGCCAGGAACCGTTCGCGGAGGCCCAGCTCGCCGAGGAGGGTGATCGTCGACGGATGGATGGTGTCGCCGCGGAAGTCGCGCAGGAAGTCGGCGTGCTTCTCGAGAACGGTGACTCTCAGTCCGGCGCGCGCGTACAGGTAGCCGGCGATCATGCCGGCGGGACCGCCGCCGGCGACGACGACGTCGCGCTCGATGGACTCCACGCCCGTCAGCGTAGTGACGGGTCGGTCAGCTGGTCGCCGTCTTCACGAGAGCCCGGATCCGCTTCTCCTCGGCGTCGCCGATCGAGAGAACGGCGAACGCCGTCGCCCACAGCTTGCCGTCGTCGAGCTGCGCGGGCTGCTCGAAACCGAACGTGCTGTAGCGGACGCCGAATTTCGAGGAAGGCTGGACGAAGCACAGCACCTTTCCATCGCGGGCCCAGGCCGGCATCCCGTAGTAGGTCTTCGGGGCCAGGTCGGGGGCCACATCCATCACGATCTCGTGGATCTTGCTCGCGATCGCGCGGTCGTCGGCGGGGAGCGCCTTGATCACGGCGTCGAGGGCTGCCACGCCGTCGGCCTTGGTCTTCTGCTCCTTCAGCTCACGAGCGCGATCCTTGACGGCGGCGCGCTCTTCTTGGCTGAGCGTGTCGGACTGCTTCTTTCCCTCTGGCATGGTGATTCCTCTCGTGACCGGGGCGGGATGCCTCAAGTCTGGGGGAGCGGGCCGGCCGGGGCTTCTCCAGATCTGCTCGATCGGGCTTACTGCGAGATCGGTGCGGGATGGAAGCCGAGCTGCTCGTACCAGGTTCGGATGACCTGCTTCTGATCCTCGTTGCAGGTGTACCCGTAGCCGATGCTCACCTGCCAGTACTCGAAGCTGCTCACGTAGATCTTGTGGTCGAGGGTCCAGCCGTCGAGGTAGGTGAGGGCGAAGCAATCGGCCATCGTCTCGCTGTCGCCGCCGAACGCCGCCAGCGCGACCTCAGTCGGTCCGGGGTTGGTCATCTGCAGGCTGTGCGCGAACTCGTGGTACGCCAGGCCCGTGCGGATCCAGTCGTTCATGTAGGGAAGCGTGGTATCGGCCGCATCGAAGTGCACCGTGTACGGGTCGTCCGAGACGACGCAGGCGAGCACGTCCGCTTCGCAGAGCGTGTCGGCATCGTCGATGACGGACGCCACGAACCCGCCGCCGAGCTGGTCGATCACCGTCTCGTTCGTCGTCCCTGTCACGTTGGTCGTCGCCTGCGTGGCCGCAGCGGCCAGGATGTCGGTGAGATCCTTCTCCGCGGCCTGGACATCGAGGATGTCGCCGTTCAGCTCCCCGGGGCTCCAGCGGTGCGCCCAGGCACGGGAGGCGAGGATCCGGTACCGGTCGACAGGGACGACGGCGGTGACGCGAACGCCGTCGAACTCGGCGGTCTTCTCGAGCAGGCTCTGCATCGCCGCGCCGAAGGTCTCCTTCTGGTCGATCAGGTCCTTCTGCTCCTGCAGTTCGCGATCCTGTTGCTCGATCCGGGTGTTCGCGTCCGTCAACTGGAAGTAGCCGTAGCCGAGCACCGCGAGTGAGGCGAGCAGGGCGACGCTCAGGAGCACGATCGGGATGAGGCCCTTGCGCGGCGTCTTCTTGGCGCGTTTCTCGGCGCGCGATCCCGTGTCCTCTGCCGCCGGGGGTGATCCCGCCGGGGGAGTGGGTTCGGCGATGGGTGCGATCGGTTGGCTGAGCGGCGGAGGCGGCGCTGGCGCGACGGAAGGGGACGGCGCGGCCGGGGCCGGGGGAGCGGAGGGAGGCGGGGTCGAAGGAGGCGGGGTCGAAGGAGGCATGGCCGCGGGGGGCGGTGGCGCGGGCGGGGTCGGCTGTCCGAGAGGGGCTGGCGGCGCGACCGGCGGCGGGGGCGCGGGTGGGACCGGCTGGCCGTACGGCGGCAGCGGGTCCGATGCGGGATCCCAGGTCGAGATGTCCTTGCCTTCCTCTGTGTTCGCGTCAGCCTAACGGCTGCCTATCCCAGGAAATGCAGCGGAGACGGGACGACACAGGAGATATCCCTCGACCAGCGTCGTCGATCGGCATAGCGTTCGTACGGAAGGTGAGCCATGAGCTACGAGGTGACCGGGGAACACGCCGCTGCGCGAAGGACAGCGGTGGTGGCCGAACGGGTGACCTGGCGACGATTCCCGGAGGTGTGGCCGACACTCTCCGGAGAAGTATGGGCGTGCCTCCACGCGAGCGGGATCACGCGCGGGTGCCCGAACGTCATGCTCTATCGCGATGCCGGGTCAGACGTCGATGTCGAGGTCGGTGTCGAACTCCTCCAGGACTGCGAGCTGTCCGGTCGCGTCGTCGGCTCGACCCTGCCTGCCGGGTATGTCGCGCGCACCGTCCATCGCGGGCCTTACTCAGGTCTGGGGGCCGCCCACGATGCGGTTGCGCGATGGAGCGCCGACCATGGCCATTCCCCGACCGGTATTCGCTGGGAGATCTACGGACCGCAGACCCCGGACCCCGCCCAGACCGAAACCGAGGTCTACTGGCTCCTCGAACAGGACTCACCGCGGTGAATCAGCGATCAGTGTCGCCCGGCTCCGCCCGGGTCACCAGGAGCCGGGCGCGTAATCCTTCAGGAAGACGCCGTACACGTCCTCACCGGCCTCGCCGCGAACGATCGGGTCATAGACCCGAGCTGCGCCGTCCACGAGGTCGAGGGGGGCGTGAAAGCCTTCTTCGGCCAGTCGCACCTTGGTCGGATGCGGCCGCTCGTCGGTGATCCAGCCGGTGTCGACGCTCGTCATGAGGATACCGTCGGTCTCGAACATCTCGCGCGCGCTGGTGCGCGTCAGCATGTTGACCGCCGCCTTGGCCATGTTGGTGTGCGGGTGTCCCGGCCCCTTGTAGCCCCGCCCGAACACGCCCTCCATCGCGCTGACGTTGACGACGTACGTCCGGCTCGCCGGGGAGGCGGCAAGCGAGGCGCGCAGCTTCGAGATCAGGATGAACGGAGCGGTCTCGTTCGCGAGCTGGACTTCCAGCATCTCCAGCGGGTCGACGGCGTCGATGCGTTGCGTCCACGAGTTGATGTCGGCGAGATCGGGCACGAGCCCACCCGCATCGATCGCCGTGCCGGCCGCGAGGCGCTCGAGCGACGACGAGCCGGGGGAGAGGGCCTGCGAGGTGAGCTCGTCGGCCTGCGCGGCGGCCGCCGCGAGGATGGGATGCGCAGCCACCGACCGCTCGAGGGCCTGGGGGTGCGCATCGTTGGTGTGTCCGAAGGTCTCCAGCTCGGGGAGGGCGCCGTCGGGCAACGGAGCCAGTTCGGCATCCACCAATTGCGAGTACGCACCCGCCGAGCGACGCACGGTCTGCGCCGCGTTGTTGATCAGGATGTCGAGGGGGCCCTGCTCGGCGACCGACTCCGCCAGGGCGATGACCTGTGCGGGATCGCGAAGGTCGATGCCGACGACCCGCAGTCGATCGATCCAGTCGGGGGAGTCGGGGAGGCTGGTGAACCGGCGTACCGCATCGCGGGGAAACCGCGTGGTGATCGTGGTGTGCGCCCCGTCGCGCAGGAGTCGCAGCGCGATGTACATGCCGATCTTCGCGCGCCCGCCGGTGAGCAGCGCCCGCTTGCCCGCGAGGTCGGTACGCGCGTCGCGCTTCGCGTGGCTCATCGCCGCGCACGCCGGGCAGAGCTGGTGATAGAAGGCGTCAACGACCGTGTAGTCCTTCTTGCAGATGTAGCAGGCGCGCGACTTGAGCAGAACGCCGGCGGTCTGTTGCGTAGCAGCGCCCGAGATCGGGACCCCGCGCGTCTCGTCATCGATGCGATCTGGAGCACCCGTCGCGGTCGCAGCCACGATCGAGCGGTCGTTCGCCTGGATGCGTGCTCGCGTGTCGAGCTTGCGCACGCGCTTGGCCTCCTTGATCATCGCGGCGGTCGCATTCCGGATCGCGATGAAGTCGGGATCGGCGTTGTCCAGCTTCGCGACATCGGCCAGCACCCGCAGCGTCAGCGCCACATCGGCGGGGTCCAGACCGCTGGATGCCATCTCGTCGGAGGTCACCCGCGATTGTCTCTCATCGCCGAGGGGAGCGTTCACTGCTCACATGGTTGTACTGGTGACGTCGGCCTGGATCACACGAATTGTGGACGCGAGTATGCCGGATGCGAGAAGTCCCGGCCCCAGGGGACCCGCGGAATCCTCGCCGAGCAGGGGCAGCCGCGCGAGCGCCGATCTGGCTTCAGCGCTCATGTTCTCGAGTTGCCAGCGGATCTCATTTTCGACCGCGTCTGGCTGGTCGGGTATCGCCAACGAAGCAGCTCTCGCTGCGTACGCCGCCGCGCCGAGGGCGTGGGCTCCCATGTGCGCAACGTCCGAAG
>JBDSKH010000094.1:0-8505 GCA_039917005.1 Pseudolysinimonas sp. | reverse complement strand
GTCGCATGGAGGTCCTCGAGATCGCCCGGGAGAACGACATCCTGGTGCTCGAGGACAACCCCTACGGCCTGCTCTACTTCGACAAGGCGCCGCCGCAGGCCATGCGATCGGTGGACGATGCCGGGGTCATCTACCTCGGCACGTTCTCGAAGACCCTGGCGCCGGGACTGCGCGTGGGATGGGCCGTCGCGCCCCACGCCATCCGAGAGAAACTCATCTTGGCGAACGAGTCCGCCGTGCTCTCTCCGAGCTCGTTCACGCAGACGGTGATCTCGGAGTACCTCTCCACCGCCGACTGGCGCGGGCAGGTGGACATCTTCCGCGGCGTCTACCGCGAGCGACGCGACGCGATGCTCTCGGCGCTGGCGGAGCAGCTTCCGTCGCTGAGCTGGACCGTGCCCGACGGCGGGTTCTACGTCTGGCTCACCCTCCCGCCGCACATGGACTCGAAGGCGATGCTGCCGCGCGCGGTCAAGGAGCTCGTCGCGTACACGCCGGGTACCGCCTTCTACGCCGACGGCGGTGGCCGTGATGCCATCCGCCTCTCGTTCTGCTACCCGACGCCCGACTTCATCCGCGAGGGGATCCGCAGGCTCGCGACGGTCATCAACGGAGAGCTCACCCTCCTGAACGAGTTCGCCCAGACCGGTCCGCTGACTCTGCCCGCGTCGCAGCCGCGTCCCGCGCCCTCGGCTGGTTCGCCGAAGGCCTCACCGATCTCCCACCGCGCCGGCGACGGCGTGCTCCCTCCCGCAGCCGGCTGACCGCCGCCGTCCCTCGATCGGACCCATGACCTCCGCCCCCCGCCTCCGCCGCGTCGTCGTCCTGGCCGGCGGCATCTCGCACGAACGCGAGGTGTCGCTCCGCTCGGGACGGCGGGTCGCCGACAGCCTCCTCGAGCACGGCCTCGAGGTCGAGCTGCGCGATCCTGACGCCTCCCTGCTCGGCTACCTGCGCGAGACACGCCCGGACGTCGTGTGGCCCGCGCTGCACGGAGCGAGTGGAGAGGACGGCGCCCTGCGCGGCTTGCTCGAGTTCCTCGGGATCCCGTTCGTCGGATCGCGCTCCGAGGCGGCCCGGCTGGCGTGGGACAAGCCGACGGCCAAGGCTCTCGTCGCGCGCGCCGGCGTGGCGACGCCTCGATCCATCACCCTGCCGCGCGACGCCTTCCGCGAGCTCGGTGCCGACGCGGTGTTCGACGCGATCCACGACGAGCTTCCCCTCCCGCTGGTGGTGAAGCCGGCGCAGGGCGGGTCGGCGCAGGGCGTGACCATCGTCGAGGATGCGGCCGGCCTGCCCCGCGCGATGGTGGATGCGTACACCTACAACGACGTCGCGATCATCGAGCAGCGCATCACCGGAACGGAGATCGCCGTCGGGATCATCGACACCGGCGAGGGTCCGGTGGCGCTTCCGGCCGTCGAGATCGAGCCGCTCTCCGGCGTGTACAGCTTCGAAGCGCGGTACAACGCCGGCGAGACGCGGTTCTATGTGCCGGCCCGCGTCAGCGACGACGTGGCGGCCCGCGCCGCGGAGACGGCGCTCACCGCGCATCGAGCGCTCGGGCTGCGCCACATCTCGCGCGTCGACATCATCGTCGACGGAGCCGGCACGCCGTGGTTCCTCGAGGCGAACGTCCTGCCCGGCCTCACGGAGACGTCGCTGCTGCCGCAGGCCCTCGAGGCGGCCGGACACGACCTCGGCTGGGTCTACTCGACCCTCGCCGAGACAGCGCTGCGCGACGCCGGCTGACGCCGGGTCGGCGGACGCCGGCCGGACTCAGCTGAAGCCGGGCTCCCCCAGGATGCCCAGGATCCGGTTCAGGTCGCTGACATTGGCGAACTCGATCGTCAGCGTGCCCTTGCTCGAGCCGAGCGCCACCTTGACCCGCGTGTCGAGGCGATCGCCCAGGCGCTCGGCGATCTCGTCGAGCTGCCCCTGGCGTTTGCCGGCGCGCGGCTTCGGCGTGCCCTTCGCAGGCGTCGACGCACCGGCGACGGCTTCGGAGGCGCGGACGGAGAGGTCCTCGTTCACGATCTTGTCCGCGAGGCGCTCCATCGCATCCGGAGCGCCCACCGAGAGGATGGCCCGGGCGTGTCCGGCGGTCAGAACTCCCGCCGCCACGCGGCGCTGGATCGACTCTGGGAGCTGCAGCAGACGGATCGTGTTGGTGATCTGCGGGCGGGACCGGCCGATGCGCTCGGCGAGCTTCTCCTGGGTGATGCCGAAATCGGCGAGCAGCTGCTGGTAGGCGGACGCCTCCTCGAGCGGGTTCAGGTCGGCGCGGTGCAGGTTCTCGAGCAGGGCGTCGCGCAGCATCACCTCGTCGGCCGTGTTCTTGATCACGGCCGGGATGCTGTCGAGGCCGGCGAGCTTCGTCGCGCGCAGGCGCCGCTCGCCCATGATGAGCTCGTACTGGGGCTCGCCCTTGGCGGCGCCGACGCGGGGCCGCACCACGATCGGCTGCAGGACGCCGAATTCACGGACCGACACGACGAGCTCCTCGAGCTCCTCTTTACGGAAGTCCGACCTCGGCTGCTGCGGATTCGGCACGATGTCGTCAGGCGACAGATTGGCCAGCCGGGCACCCGGCACGGCAAGCAGACCGCCGCCGACGCCGCCGCTCTCGCCGCCGAAGAAGACGTCGACCGGTCGATCCTCGTCGCCGTCTGACGTGGGGATCAACGCGCCGATGCCCCGGCCGAGTCCGGTTCGCTTGGTGGCCATCAGGGTGCTCCTCGTCGGGCGATCTCTGCTGCTGCTTCGCGGTACGACAGCGAACCCGGCGAGTTGCCGTCGTAGGAGATGACGCTCTGTCCGTAGCTCGGAGCCTCCGAGATCCGCACCGATCGCGGGATGAGGGTCTGGAGTGCCTGCTTCGGGAAGTGCTCGCGCACCTCGTCGACCACCTGGTTCGCCAGGTTCGTGCGCCCGTCGTACATCGTCAGGAGGATCGTCGACACCGTGAGCTTGGGATTGAGATGCCGTTCGATGAGCTTGATGTTGTTGAGCAGCTGGCTCAGTCCCTCGAGCGCGTAGTACTCGCACTGGATCGGGATGAGCACCTCGCGGGCGGCGACGAATGCGTTGATCGTCAGGAGGCCGAGAGACGGCGGGCAGTCGATGAAGACGTAGTGGAAGTGCTCCTCCAGCTCGCCGAGGTAGTTGTTGAGCGCCGAGCGGAGTCGCTGCTCGCGTGCCACGAGAGAGACGAGCTCGATCTCCGCGCCGGCGAGATGGATGGTGGCGGGCACGCACCAGAGACCGGGGAACTCCGGGCTGCTCTGGACGACGTCGCGCATGGCCGCATCGTTGATGATGACGTCGTAGACGCTGGCGGTCTCCGACCGGTGCTCCACGCCGAGCGCTGTCGACGCGTTGCCCTGCGGATCGAGGTCGATCACGAGGACACGGGCACCCGACTGCGCGAGGGCCGCCGCCAGGTTCACGGCCGTCGTGGTCTTACCGACGCCGCCCTTCTGGTTCGCGACGGTGAAGATGCGCGTCTTCTTCGGGAGCGGGAGGACCTCTTCGGCGAGGGCGAGCCTGCGGCGCGCGATGTCGGCGACCTCACGCGCGAGCGGAGTCGAGTCGTCGTAATTGCTCACCGATCGGTGTCCTTCTGGCGATGTTTCACGTGAAACGGTGCGAGGTCGGGGGTGGAGATCAAAGTCCAACTGTAGCCCGAAAGACCCTCGTCGCCTCCGGCACGATTCCCTCGCCGAGAACGATGATCTCGACGCCGCTTAGATGCGCCGCGCGCATGGCTTTTCTGGCGCCCGCGAGCTCCTCCTCCACACGCGCCCCCTTCATGAAGATCAGCTCGCCTCCCGATCGCACGAGCGGAGCGGTGATCGGGATGAGCTTGCCCAGCGCGGAAACGGCGCGTGCGGTCACCTGGTCGAGTGGTCGCGACAGCCGGGCATCCTCGGCTCGCGCGCGAACCACCGTGGTGTTGGAGAGCCCCAGCCGCTCGACCTCCGAGGACAGCCACTCCACCCGTCGCTCCATCGGCTCGATCAGCACGAACTCCACGTCCGGACGCGCTATCGCGAGCACGAGTCCCGGCAGGCCCGCGCCACTTCCGACATCGCCGACGAGCCCCTCCCGCAGCAGAGGTGCCAGCAGCGCACAGTTCAGGATGTGGCGCGTCCAGATGCGCGCCGGCTCGAGAGGCCCGATCAGCCCGAGCTCTTCGCCTCGCGAGACGAGTTCCGCCGTGAACGAGCGGGCGGCCCCGATGTGATCGCCGAAGAGCTCGGCGGCGACCGCGGGCTCAAGCTCCGGACCCGGAGAAGCTGCGCCGACGCCCGTCATCGTTTCACGTGAAACATCGCGTGGCTCAGCCGCGCGAGATGACGGTGTGGCGGTCCCGGCCCTCTCCCTCGGACTCCGAGGTGAAGCCGCGCTCGGCGACGAGGTCGTGAACGATCTTGCGCTCGTAGCTCGACATCGGCGGCAACGATGCGGTCGCCGCGCCCTCCTCGATGCGCGTGACGGCGTGGTCCACGAGCGAGGCGAGCTCCGCCGCGCGCGCGTCACGGGATCCACCGACATCGAGGATCAGACGCGAGAAACGACCCGTGCGGTTCTGCACGGCCAGTCGCGTCAACTCCTGCAGCGCCGTCACGGTGTCCGGCTTCGAGAGCTGCCGAAGGTTTGCCTCGCCCGTCGCTGTGACGGAGACATACGCGCGGCCCGCCCGAGCATCGATGTCGATGTCGCCATCGAGGTCCGCGATGTCGAGCAGCTCCTCGATGTAGTCCGCCGCGAGGTCGCCCTCGTCCACGAGCTCCTGTTCCGTCGGCTCGTCGGCCGATGCCAACGTCGAACCGGGCGCCGCGTCCTGCGCGTCGGATTCGGTCTGCGTATCCGGTTCGGTCTCTGCCGGACTCTCGACGACATCCATCGCCGGCTCGGCCCCGGTCTCCTGCTGGGCCTCGACCTCGGTGTGCTCCGTCATCGCTTGTTGCTCCCGCTCTTCTTCGATCGGTTCTTGCCGACCGGCTGCTGACGCTGCGTCGTGATCGGCTTCTTCGGTTCCTCGTCCGCCGCTTCAGCGAGTGCCGCCGCGTCCTCGGACATCTTGTTGCGATTGCGCTTGGCGAGGCGTGCCTCACGCGCGAGTGCTGCCTCGGAGCCCGGCGTCGGCATGTTCCGGATCACCAGGAACTGCTGGATCATCGTCCAGAAGTTCGAGGTCAGCCAGTAGAACATCACGCCGATCGGGAACGCGAAGCCGGAGAATGCGAACACCAGCGGGAGGATGTACAGCAGGATCCGCTGCTGGCGGTACATCGGGCTCGCCTTCATCTCCGGCGACTGGTTCTTCGACATGATCTGCAGCTGGGTGATGAACTGCGATGCGGTCATCACCACGACCATGACGGCCGCGATCACGACGACGACGATCTCCGGCGGGTTCGCCGCGAGTGCCGACTGGATGCTGTACTTCAGCGGCGCGACATCGAACAGCGACGAGCTGCCGAACTGCTCGCTCAGCTCTTTCGTCAGGAACCCGACGCCCGCCTTGAAGTGACCGTCGGCATCGGCCTTCGCCTCATTCAGAACCGAGAACAGGCTGAAGAAGATCGGCATCTGGATCAGGAGCGGCAGGCACGAGCTGAACGGGTTGGTCCCCGCCTTGCGGTACAGGTCCATGGTCTCGCGCTGCATCGCCTCGCGCGAGAACTGATCCTTCTTGCCCTTGTACTTGTCCTGGATCTTCTTGAGCTGCGGCGCGACCTCGAGCATCTTGCGCTGGCTCTTGATCTGGCGCACGAAGATGGGAATCAGCGCGGCACGGACAACGAGGACGAGTCCCACGATCGAGAGCACCCAGGTGAGTCCCGCCGCCGGGTCCATTCCGATCGCCTCGAGCAGGGTGTGGAACCCGACCAGGATCGCCTCGATCACCCACTTGATGGGGAAGAGAATCGTTCCGAAGATGTCCATGGGGTTCAGCCCTTTCCGTGGCTCGCCGGGAGGACGAAGCCGAAGCGTGTGATCTGGTAGCGGGCCGGTGCCCGTGAACTCTGACGGCGCGCGGGGACGTCATCCACCCCGCCCTTCGCCCAGGGGTGGCAGCGCGCGATGCGCCAGGCCCCGAGGCCGACGCCCTTCACGACGCCATGCTGCTGGATGGCACCGAGCGTGTACGCCGAGCAGCTCGGGTAGTAGCGGCAGACGTCGCCGTAGAGCGGCGAGATCACGGCGCGGTAGCCACGCAGGATCAGGACGCAGGCGTTGCGGGGGAGGAGCATCGTGAACATCAACACCCGCGCGAGCGGAGACATCACCGCGCGAGAAGCAGGCGCGTCAGGGGTGGATGCGGTCTCCGCGGGAAGGGACTGGCCCGGCGCGCGCATCGCCATCGTCCCGGTCATCGGGACATCAGGGGAGCGTCGAGGGCGTCGTGCATGTCGGCGGAGAGACTAGCCCAGTCATGCTGGGCGCTGCCGGGGAGTGCGCGCACCACGACATCCACACCCTGCGCTCCGGCATCGACGAACTGCCGTCCGACCGCGCGCATGCGCCGACGGACCAGGTTGCGCTCGACGGCACCGCCGACGGCACGCGACACGATGAAACCGAAGCGGGCGGGGTCGGTCTCATCGCGATCGAGCCGGTAGTACACAGCCAGAGGAGACGACGACCGCCGACCTCGACGCACGACGGTGCGGAAGTCCTCGGGCCGGACCACCCGGTTCGCCTTAGCCAACATCAGCGCATGATCTCCTGGGCCGCCGACGCGGATTATCGCGGAGGATCAGGCGCTGAGCTCGGTGCGCCCCTTGCGGCGACGGGCCGCGAGGATGGCGCGGCCGGCGCGCGTGCGCATCCGCAGACGGAAACCGTGGACCTTGGCGCGCCGACGGTTGTTCGGCTGGAAGGTTCGCTTGCTCATGGTGATATCTCCAAAACCCGACCGGAAGATCGGGAAAGAACGGGGAAGGGCCCGAAACGGGCGTCAACCTACTAAAAATAGGGCCTCGCACCCACCTCGTCAAACCTGGGGAGACCAACCGTCCATTATCCACACACCTCAGGCAGAGGGTTATCCACGACACGGGGCGGAGAACTAAGGTGTTTCACAGTCGTTCGGGGTGGGGATAGACCTGGAAGACCCTCTAATCGCCGCCCTTCGGCCGGTGGATAACCCTGTGCACAACATTCGACGGAGCAGCGCGAGAATGACCGACACACCGGACCCGACCCAACAGCTCTGGGACTCCGTCGTCACTCAGCTCAACGCCGACGACCGCATCACGCCGCAGCTCCACGGCTTCATCAACCTGGTCGAACCCAAGGGTGTCCTCGGCGGCACCCTCTACCTCGAAGTCCCGAACGACCTGACCCGCGGCATGCTCGAGCAGCGCATCCGGGTGCCGCTCCTCAACGCGCTGTCGACCGTCGACGACGAGCACGAGGTCTCCAACTTCGCGATCGTCGTCAATCCCGAGATCCGCACCGCCGTCCTCCAGCCGGTCGCAGATGCCGGCGCCCTCGACAATCCCCAGCCCACCCCCGTCGAGCAGCCCGTCACGGGGGAGGTCCGGCGCTCCGACTCCCGGCTCAACCCGAAGTACAACTTCGACAACTTCGTCATCGGCGGATCCAACCGCTTCGCCCACGCAGCTGCGGTCGCCGTCGCCGAGGCGCCCGCCAAGGCCTATAACCCGCTGTTCATCTACGGTGACTCCGGGCTCGGTAAGACCCACCTCCTGCACGCCATCGGCCACTACGCCGAGAGCCTCTACCCCGGCATCCGGGTTCGGTACGTCAGCTCCGAGGAGTTCACGAACGACTTCATCAACTCGATCGCGAACAACCGGGCGAGCGTCTTCCAGTCCCGGTATCGCGAGATCGACATCCTGCTCATCGACGACATCCAGTTCCTCCAGGGCAAGGACTCGACGCAGGAAGCCTTCTTCCACACCTTCAATACGCTGCATGATCACAACAAGCAGGTGGTGATCACCAGCGACGTCGCCCCGAAGCACCTCACGGGGTTCGAAGACCGGATGCGGTCCCGCTTCGAGTGGGGACTGATCACCGATGTGCAGGCGCCCGACCTCGAGACCCGCATCGCGATCCTCCGCAAGAAAGCTCAGAGCGAGCGCCTGCAGGTTCCCGACGAGATCCTCGAGTTCATGGCGACGAAGGTGTCGTCCAACATCCGCGAACTCGAGGGCACGTTGATCCGGGTCACGGCATTCGCGAACCTGAACCGCACGCCCGTCGACCTGCAGCTCGTCCAGACGGTTCTGAAAGACCTCATCACGCTCGATGAAGACAACGTCATCGCGCCGGTCGACATCATCAATCACACGGCCGACTACTTCAAGCTGTCGGTCGACGATCTCTACGGTTCCAGCCGCTCGCAGGCCGTCGCGACCGCACGACAAATCGCCATGTACCTCTGCCGCGAGATGACCAACCTCTCGCTGCCCAAAATCGGTCAGCTCTTCGGCAATCGCGACCACACCACCGTGATGTACGCAA
>JBDSKH010000093.1:0-8650 GCA_039917005.1 Pseudolysinimonas sp. | reverse complement strand
CCGTCCCGGTGCCTATGTCCTGGCTCAGATAGACCGCGATCCCTGCCGTGTTCGCCGGCGTCGTGACAGTCCCGACGATGTCGTCGACCGCGGCATGCGCCGGCCCGCCGATCGCGACGACCCCGGCCAACGCAAGAACCAGGCTCAGCACGAAGTGAATCGGGCGAAGGCGCGTGGTTCGGCGCGCGGTAGCGGTCACGGGATACCTGTCGGGCACGGGACAAGAGGTTGGCTGAGGGTATCAGTACCTGGGAGCCACCTGCGAGCACCAAGTGCGAGCGGTTTCGACACGCGGCTTTGCCGCTACTCAACCGGCGAAGGGGGCTGGTTTCGACACGCGGCTTTGCCGCTACTCAACCGGCGGCTTTGCCGCTACTCAACCGGCGAAGGGTCACCGGCCGAGCAGCTTCTGCAGCGCCGCCATCTCGTCCTCGGACGGACCACCGTCGCCGGCCGTCGCGCCACCGAGCCCGAAGCCCGACCCGCCCGCTCCGGGCGCCTTCGCGCCCTCGGTGAGCGCCGCGTTCTCGGCCGCGCGCTTCGCCGGGTTGCCCGATTTCGACTTCTTCGCGGCCACCGGCTTCTTCTTGCCCGCGTACGAAGCGCCCGGCACTGGCCCCATCCCCGGGACCTGCGGAACACCGCCTTTCGCGACCGTCTTCATCATCTTCGCGGCGGCCTCGAAGCGCTGCACGAGCTGGTTCACCTCGGTCACCGTCGTGCCTGAGCCCTTGGCGATGCGCAACCGGCGCGATCCATTCAGCAGCTTGGGCAGCGTGCGCTCCTGCAGCGTCATCGACTGGATGATCGCCTCGGTGCGCGTGATCTCGCTCTCGTCGAAGTTCTCGAGCTGCTCGCGCATGCCGCGCGCGCCGGGCAGCATGCCCAGCATCCCCTTGATGGAGCCCATGTTCTTGAGCTGCTGCATCTGCTTGAGGAAGTCGTCGAGCGTGAACGAGTCGGTCGCGAACTTCTCGGCGACCTTCGCGGCCTCTTCTTCGTCGAAGTTCTGCTGCGCCTGCTCGATCAGAGTCAGGATGTCGCCGAGGTCCAGGATGCGGCTGGCCATGCGATCCGGATGGAACGGCTCGAATTCGTCGAGTCCTTCACCCGTCGACGCGAACATGATCGGACGCCCCGTGATGGATGCGACGGAGAGCGCCGCGCCACCGCGCGCGTCGCCGTCGAGCTTGGTGAGCACGACACCCGTGAAGTCGACGCCCTCCTGGAAGGCGCGAGCGGTCGTGACCGCGTCCTGGCCGATCATCGCGTCGATGACGAACAGCACCTCGTCGGGATCCACCGCCTTGCGGATGGCGGACGCTTGCTTCATGAGCTCGGCGTCGATGCCCAGGCGGCCCGCGGTATCCACGATCACCGTGTCGAACTGCTTGCGCTCGGCCTCTTTCACGCCGTCTTTCGCGACCTTCACCGGATCGCCGACGCCGTTACCCGGCTCGGGCGCCCAGACCGCAACGCCCGCCTGCTCGCCGACGACCTGCAACTGCGTGACGGCGTTCGGGCGCTGGAGGTCGGCCGCGACCAGCAGAGGGGTGTGGCCCTCTTTCGCGAGCCACTTCGCGAGCTTGCCGGCGAGAGTCGTCTTTCCTGCACCCTGGAGGCCGGCCAGCATGATGACGGTCGGCGGCTTCTTCGCGAACTCGAGGCGGCGCTGCGTACCGCCCAGGATGCTGATGAGCTCCTCGTTGACGATCTGCACGACCTGCTGCGCGGGGTTCAGGGCCTTGCTGACCTCGTCGCTGAGGGCGCGGTCGCGCACCTTCCCCGTGAAGTCCTTGACCACCTCGAGGGCGACGTCTGCGTCGAGCAGGGCGCGCCGGATCTCGCGGACGGTGCCGTCCACATCCGCGGGGGTGAGCTTGCCCTTGGTACGGAGGTTGCGGAACGTCGCGGTGAGACGATCCGAGAGATTGCCGAATGCTGCCATGGTGCACTGAGTCTAATTTGCAGAGTGCCTAATCGCGGTTGAGGCGGCCTAGCTGTTGGCGAAGCGCAGCAGCACGATCGCGATTCCCGGGATGATCGCGATGAGCACGGCGAGCGACGACAGGATGCGATGGCCGCCGCGCACGAGCCCCACGATCCCGATAACGGCGGCGATCACGGCGATGCCCGCGCCGATGAAGAACAGCGCGATGAAGAGCGCATTGTCGCCCTCGCTGCCACCGAGAGCGGCGGAGATGCCGTTCACGAAGCTGTAATACATGAGGACCACGGCACCGACGGCCAGCAGGACGGCGATGACGGCGGGGACGATCGAGCGGCGCACGACCGCCGTGTGGTGCGAGGACTCAGACATGGCTCGGAGTCTAGGGGTGCGCCGGAGCCGCGGGTAGCCTGAGCCCATGCTGCTGCTTCCGTTCGAGGACGCCGAACCCGTCGTGGCCGAGACGGCCTGGATCGCGGAGAACGCGACGCTGATCGGGCGCGTCACAGTGCACGCGGGAGCGAGCGTCTGGTTCGGAGCGGTCATGCGCGGCGACACCGATGACCTCGAGCTGGGGGCCGGCAGCAACCTCCAGGACAACGTCGTCGTGCACGCCGACCCGGGCTCTCCCGCCATCATCGGCGCAGGCGTCAGCGTCGGCCACGGTGCCGTCATCCACGGCTGCCGCATCGAGGACGGATGCCTCATCGGCATGAACGCGACCGTGCTGAATCGTGCGGTCGTCGGCGCCGAGTCGCTCGTTGCCGCGGGCACGGTCGTGCTCGAGGGCACCATCATCCCGCCGCGCTCGCTCGTTGCCGGAGTGCCGGGCAAGGTTCGGCGTTCACTCACCGACGACGAGGTCTCCGCGATGAAAGTCAACGCGGACACCTACGTCGCACGCGCCGGGGTGTACGCGGGGCGCTGATCTCGACACGCCGCCGTGCGGCTACTCGATCGGCGGGGCGCGGCGTACTCGCCCGGGAGTAGCCGAATCTGCACCCGTCGTACGACGCGCGCCGCGGATTCCGTACCCACAATGGTCGAATGCGCAGCCTTCTGATCCGTGTGACCGCGATCGCCCTGCTCGCCGTGGTGCTGGCCGGGTGCGGCGGACGCTTCGATCCTCGCCCCGAGCCGTCTTCGACCGTCTACCCCGCGGGCACATCGACGCACACGATCCAGTTCGATGGCGAGACGCGCGAATACCGGGTGTACGTGCCCGCCACGGCGTCCGACGGGCCGTCGGCGCTGGTCGTGGTGATGCACGGCGGATTCGGCTCGGCCGAGCAGGCAGAGCTCTCGTACGGCTGGGACGGGCAAGCCCTGCGGGACGGCTTCATCGTCGCGTATCCCGACGGCATCGGCCGGTCGTGGAACGCCGGCGGCTGCTGCGGGCCGGCGATGAAGAACGGGGTGGATGATGTCGGTGCTGCACATCCATGGCGGAATGGACGGCAGCGTGCCACCCGACGGCAGCGTCGGCGGCGGCAGCCAGAACATCGACGGCCCTCCGCTCGACGACGTGCTCGCCTACTGGCGCGGGGTCGACGGCTGCGGGGATCCGACGACGGGCCAATACGGTGACGACCCACGGGTGACCGCCACGGTGGCCGGATGCACGGCGGGCACCGACGTCGAGTACATCGTCATCTCCGACGCCGGGCACCAGTGGCCGGGCTCGTCGACCTCCGACATCCAGGACGAGCTCGGAGCCGACCCGCCCTCGCCACTGCTCGATGCGACCGCCGAGATCGCGGCGTTCTTCGCGGCGCATCCGCGGACGGGGAGCTGACGCGGGGCGCTGATCTCGACACGCCGCTGCGCGGCTACTCGATCGGCGGGGCAGCGCTGCGCGGCTACTCGATCGGCGGGGCGCCGCTGCGCGGCTACTCGATCGGCGGGGCCTCAGCCGACCAGTTGCTGGGCGAAGACGTGCGGCGTGAACCCGGTCAGGTCGCCGATGCCCTCGCCCTGGCCGACGAGCTTGATCGGGATACCGGTCTTCTCCTGGACCGCGAGAACGAAGCCGCCCTTGGCCGAGCCGTCGAGTTTCGTCAGCACGAGACCGGTGACCCCGGCGTGCTCGATGAACGCCTCCGCCTGCGCGAGCCCGTTCTGCCCGGTCGTGGCGTCGAGCACGAGCAGCACCTCGGCGATGGGCGTCAGCTTCTCGATGACGCGACGCACCTTCGACAGCTCGTCCATAAGGCCGCTCTTGGTCTGGAGGCGTCCGGCAGTGTCGATGAGCACGATCTCGATGCCGTCCCGCTGGGCCTGCTCGACCGTCTGGAAGGCCACGGAAGCGGGATCCTGACCCGGCTGCTGCGGCCGTACCACCTCGGCGCCGGCGCGCTCGACCCAGGTGACGAGCTGCTCGACCGCCGCGGCGCGGAAGGTGTCTGCCGCACCGACCAGCACCGTCTTGTCGTAGTTGCGCAGGAACTTCGCGAACTTGCCGATCGTCGTCGTCTTGCCGACCCCGTTCACGCCCACGACGAGGATGACGGCCGGTCGGTTGGAGAGAGTGAGGGTCGGATCGAGACGGGCGAGACGCTCCTCGATGACCTCGCGCAGCATCCGCTGGAGGTCGGCCGGATCGTCGGTGCGGAACTTCGCCACCATCCCGCGGAGCTCGTCGACGATCGCGTCCGTCAGATCCGGGCCGAAATCGGCGCTGATCAGTGCGTCCTCGAGTTCGTCCCAGGTTTCGTCGTCGATCTTGCCGCGCGCGAACATGCCGCGCAGTGCGGAGCCGAGAGACCAGGACGCCATGTGCACATGGTAGGACAGGGCAGAATCATGGGATGACTGCCACCCCCGCACCCAGCACAACCGTCGTTCGGCCCAGTGCAGCCGCGCAGCGCCGCACCTTGCTGCTCTCGATGATCGCGGTGCCGTTCGTGCTGTTCTCGCTGCTGTTCAACCGGAACCGGGAGCCGTGGCTGGTCGGGCTGTTCGTCGTGATCATCGCGGCCGCGGTCATATTCACGGTGCTCCGGATGCGGCGGCTGCGTATCGAATACGGTGACGGCCGCTACCGCTACGTCTCGATGTACCGCACACGCGACTTCACCGTCGCCGACATCCGCCAGGTGCACACGTTCACCGCGTTCCGGCAGGGGATCTACACCAATCCCGATCTGATGGTCGAAGGGCTCGACGGACGCCGGATCATCCGGCTACCCGGCATTCTGTGGGATGTCACCCTGTTGGCCGCACTCGCCCAGGAGATCGAGAGCCGCGGCATCCCGCTCGTCGTGGCGCAGACGCCGGTGACCGCCGCCGAGGTCAGATCGCGCTTCCCGTTGCTGATTCCCTGGTTCGAGGCGAATCAGCTCCTCGTGGCGATACTCGTCGGGCTGGGCACGCTGCTGCTCGTCACCCTGGGGATCATCATCGCGTTCGCGGTCCTGTTCTCGTCCTCGGGCTATTGACATGACGCTCGCCTTCATCCGCCACGGCCAGACCGACTGGAACCGCGACGACCGCCTGCAGGGTTCCAGCGACATCCCGCTCAACGACACGGGGCGGACGCAGGCGCACGACGCGGCCGTCCTGATCGGCGAGCTGGGCTGGCAGGTCGTCGTGAGCTCGCCGTTGGTCAGAGCGCGTGAGACCGCGCAGATCATCGCGGACGATCTGGGCATCGAGCTGGGCCCGAGCTACCCCGAGCTGGTGGAACGCGACTACGGAGTGCTCGAAGGCGACTCGTCGAGCGACATCGTCGCGCGGTACCCGAACCGGGACTACCCGGGCGCGGAGTCGCTCGCGTCGGTCGTCGAACGCGGCCGCGCCGGGCTGGCCAGGGTCGCCGCCGACGCCGACGGTCGCGACACGATCATCGTCTGCCACGGCACGATCATCCGGTACACGCTCGCGGCGCTGGCAGGGCGGCGGCTGCCGGGCATAACGAACGGCTCGTGCTCCATCGTCGAGCTCATCGACGACGAATGGACCGTGCTGACCGTCAACGGCATGCCGCTCGACCAGGTACCGATCCCACCCGACGACCGCCCCGCCGACGGCGATACCGTCACGCGGTGACTCAATCGATCGTGATCGCGTCGGGTTGCTCGCCGACCGGGCTCTCCTGGGGCGGCCGGCGCTTGACCCACCGGGCGTTCACGACCCAGAGGACGATCGCGACGATCGCGTAGACGCCGAACAGCACCAGCCATCGCACGAAGTCACCGGGGATCTCACCCCACGCCTTCGGGATCGTGAGCAGTACCAGCATGAACGCGGCGAGCCCGATCGCATACGCGACTGCCCAGCCGACCCGACGCCACTTGAAGACCTTCGCTCCGTCGAGGGTGCCGAGCGGCAGCAGCGCCAGAGGCAACGATGAGACGCCCTTCACGGTCACGGCTGCGAGGAACTCGACGCCGACGATCAGCGGAACCGAACGGGGCTCCGTGGCCGCAACCGGGGCGAGCAGGCTGTACGCCACCCAGGCGATCAAGGCGAGTACGAGCCCGAACCCGGAGCCGACGAGCGCGATGATCGCGCTCCGGCTCGCGCGCAAGGCGGTCGCGTAGGCGACGCCCGCAACCAGCCCGAAGACGACGCCGGGTTCGAGCTGCAGCAGCCGCGCCACGAGCACGGCCAGGGCCACGAGCAGAAGCGATCCCCACCGGAACCGCAGAAGTGGATGCGAGTCGGGCTGCAGCCTGCGGGCGATCACCCGGACGACGGCCCAGGTCGCGAGATTGAAGAGCACGAACGAGATGAACAGGGTCGCGACTACGCGCGCGGACATCGGATTCCACCCGAAGTCGGGATCGACCAGCGCTCCGATGATGGCCGCGAGGGCGAATCCGGGCCACATCAGCCAGCCCGGCAGGCGTGAACCCTTCGGTACCGGAGCAGGGGCGGCATCCTGCTTCGAGGCGGCCGGCTTCGATTTCCGCCGGAACCGGCCCTGCACCCATCGGACCAGGGCGTCGTACCGGGATCCGACGACCGAGTTGAGCAGAGCAGCGGGCCAGCCGACCACGAGCATCAAGGCCACCGCGCCGCCGGCGATCACGCCGGTCTGGACGGGAGTCGGTAGGGCTTCGGTGATCGTGCGCAGGCGGCTGAAGACGCTCGGGTCGTTCACGCGCGTGGTGCTGTAGCGCTGGTTGGCGAGAACGTCGATCGTGAGTGCGGGCCCGGTCAGCGTCGGGACGACGATCGAACCCGTCGACGAGTACGTCAGCTCGACGAGATCGAGGCCGTTCGGACTGGACAACCGCGTCCGCGCGAGGAGGGGCGGCTGTGCGAGCGCTTCGAGCTGGGCGATGGTCGCCGTCTCGTCGAGGCCGGTCGAGTCGGTGTCGATATCGGTCGGCGTCGATGCGGTGATCCAGCCCTCACGCTCGAAAGCGCGGAGGATCGAGGTGTACTCCGCGAAGTCGACGTCGGCGTAGAGGAGAACGTACGCGAACGAGATACCCGTCGAATCGTCGAAGGGCTCGTCGGAGATCCGCGACGCGCAATCAGCGGGGAAACCTCGCAGAGCGGGAGGGAGGTAGGCGTCGTCGATCTCGAAGAGCTCGCGGCCGTTGCTCGCGAGATAGGTGGGGGCGCAGTCGGCATCGTCGGCAGATGCCGGAGTCGCCCCGAGCAGGGTCAGGGCGGCGAGGATCGCGGCCACGATGCCGCCTGCGAGGAGACGCATGCCGATTACCGTAGCGACGTGCTCGGCCTTGCGCGAGTGTCACCTCGCTACTGAACGCCCCTCGTCATAACGATGCCCAGATTGAGGATGAAAGCACCAAGCCCAGCCCGCCCAGGATGAACGGCCAGAACCGCAACGGGATGAAGAACAGCGTCGAGCGCGGATTGGTGATCAGCGGCGAACCACAGCAGGGCGGCGCTGATCACCAATCCCAGGCCGACGAAGAGGCCGAGGGCGACGCCACCGGTGTCCGGCATGCCTGAGATGCCCTTGAACAGGTAGCCGAGGCCGATGGCCATCACGGCGAAGAGAGCGACGACGACGCCCCAGCGCTGCCAGATCAAGATCATGTGCCGGTTCCCTTTTTCGAAGCGTGCGCCGAGCTTAGCTCGCCTCGTCGTGCACGACGCGCTGGCCCACCACGGCGCTCACGCCGTCCTGTCGCATCGAGACGCCGTAGAGCGCGTCGGCGATCTCCATGGTGCGCTTCTGGTGCGTGATGATGATCAGCTGCGAGTTCGTGCGGAGGTCGTGGAGGATCGAGAGCAGCCGCCCCAGGTTCGCGTCGTCGAGCGCGGCCTCCACCTCATCCATGATGTAGAAGGGGCTGGGGCGCGCCTTGAAGATGGCGATCAGGAGGGCGACGGCGGCCAGCGAGCGCTCGCCACCGGAGAGCAGTGACAGGCGCTCGATCTTCTTGCCGGCCGGCCGCACGGTCACCTCGATGCCGGTGGTGAGCAGTTCGTCGGGGTCGGTGAGGTGCAGGCTGCCGGTTCCGCCCGGGAAGAGCACCGGGAAGACCTGGTTGAACGCGGCCTTCGTGTCCTCGAAGGCGGAGGCGAAGATGTCCTGCATCTTCTCGTCGATCTCGTCGATGATCGTCATCAGGTCTTTTCGGGTGTTCGTCAGGTCGGTCAGCTGCTCGGTGAGGAACTTGTGCCGCTGCTCGAGCGCCTCGAACTCTTCAAGGGCCAGCGGGTTGACGCGGCCGAGCTGGGCGAGCTTGCGCTCGGCGGCGGCAAGGCGCGCCTGCTGCT
>JBDSKH010000092.1:0-9110 GCA_039917005.1 Pseudolysinimonas sp. | reverse complement strand
CCGCGCCCTTCTCGGGGGTGCGGGCCGTGGAGCATGCTGGGGGCATGAAGCTCTATTCGGACTACGCGGCCCGCCGCACCTCGCAGATATTCGCCGACGTGGTCGCTCTCGGACTCATCGCGATCTTCATCTGGATCGGAACCGTCGTCTACGCCGCGATCGCCGTCCTGGCAGCGTTCGGCAAGTCGATCGAGGACGCCGGCAACGGCTTCGAGGAGACGATGGCGGATGCCGGGGAGACCCTCGGCGGCGTCCCATTCATCGGGGGCGGCATCCGGCAACCCTTCGACGCCGCGTCGGGTGCCGGAACCGTACTCGCTGACGCGGGCCGCGCTCAGCAGAGCCTGGTGATGACGGCGGCCCTGATCATCGCGATCGTGGTGGCGCTGATTCCGACCCTCCTCGTCGTCTGGGTCTGGCTGCGCCGACGCCTACGGTGGGCCCGGCGGGCCACGGAGGCACGCAACCTGTCGCGCCTCGAGGACGGCCCCGACATCCTGGCGCTCCGGGCATTGATGAACGCGGACTACCGCGAGATCCGGGGGATCGACCGCGAACCGGTCGACGCCTGGCGCCGCGGCGACAAGAAGGTGATGCGTGAGCTGGCACAGCTCGAGCTCCGCGAGGCCGGGGTGCGGCTGCGCTGACCGAGGGTCATCCGAAAGGACGAAATCGCGTCTCTTGGCTGGACTTCCGCTTCCGTCGCGATCACGCTGTGCCCATGAGCCTTCGTCGCATCATCCGCTACCTGATCGAGCCGATCGCCGGTGCAGCCTTCATCGCGCTCTGGCTTGTCGCTGAGGCCGGCCGGCAACCCAACTTCGTATTGTTCGCGCTCTTCGGGGTGGCAATCGCGCTGAGCAGGCTGGCGCCCCGGACAGCCCTGGTCGCCGTGTTCGTCGGGCTCGCGGCGGCAACAGTCGCTATAGCCATGTTTCCCCGGCTTCCCGCGGACGGAGATCTCACACACTTCGACTATCCGCTGACCCCCCTGCATCCGATCACCGCGAACGACTGGCCCGCATATGCCGCCGTGCTCGTCGTCCCAGCTCTTGTCGCGATCTGGGCAAGTCGGCGAACCCTGCGCATATCGCTCGTCGCGGCCGGGGTGGCGCCGGTCTGGCTTGCCGCATTGATCGCATCCGCCCAGGAACTGCCGTGGAACCACGGCCGCCTCGTCCGGTGGGTCGATCTCCCCGTCAGCGCCGAGGCGCAGGCCTTCCTCGCTTTCGCGGTGATCCTGCTGCCCGCCAGCCTCGCGGTGTGGGCCACGGGATGGCTGATCGGCGGAGTGACTCGGTTCGTCAAGACGCTGTTGCGCGATCCCGTGATACGCGTCCGCGTCAACGACGCGTTCGGTATCGGACGCGAAGGCGGTCCTGCGCTCACCGCGCGCGAGCGCGACGTTCTGCTGCTCGTCTCGGACGGCAAATCAAACGCGGAGATCGCGACCGCTCTGTTCCTCAGCGAGGCAACGGTCAAATCGCATCTGCGAAGCATCCTGAGCAAACTCGGGCTGAAGAGCCGCACCGAGATCGCCGCCCACGCGTGGCGTACCGGGATGGTGCAGGCGGTCTAGAGCGTGTCGGTGCGGACGATGACCTCGGTGGGCACGGCCGACACGACGGCGCGGTAGGCCGCTGACGACCGGATCTCGCGTTCGAACGCGTCCGCAGCATCCGGTGTCCAGCACCAGGAGTGCCCGCGCCCGAGCGCGCGCCGCGCGGGCGTCCACCGATAGGCGAGGCAGAGGGTGAGCTGGGTGATCGGCTCCGCGTCCTCGCGGATCAGCTGCCGGGTCAGGCCGATCGTGAAGCGGGTGGCGTCCGCGTCCGGTCCCCACTGCCAGAGCAGTCCGTCACCCTCGTCGTCGATGGCCGCGTGCTGGGCGCGGCGTTCGCGGTAGAAGTCGAGAGCGAGCCCCATCGCCTCAGCCGTGCGCACCGACCGGAGGTCGACCTCCCGCTCGGCGGCGTAGCGACGGAGTGCGTTCTCGGCGAACGAGATGCGGAACCACCGTGCTGCCACCTGGCGAGCCTAGTCGCCGGGCAGGGCCGGCCCGCTCGCTAGAATGGCTGAGGTTTTCAGAGTAAGGGGCACCGTGAGCGGGCATTCCAAGTGGGCGACGACGAAGCACAAGAAGGCGATCATCGACTCGCGCCGTGCCAAGTCGTTCGCGAAGCTCATCAAGAACATCGAGGTCGCAGCCAAGATGGGCGGCGCCGACATGTCCGGCAACCCGACCCTGGTCGACGCGGTGCAGAAGGCCAAGAAGACCTCGGTGCCGAACGACAACATCGACAGGGCGATCAAGCGCGGCGCCGGGCTCAGCGGTGAGTCGGTCGACTACCAGACGATCATGTACGAGGGCTACGGCCCCAACGGCGTCGCTCTGCTCATCGAGTGCCTCACCGACAACAAGAACCGTGCGGCGGCCGAGGTGCGCACGCTTATGACCCGCAACGGCGGCACCATGGCCGACCCGGGCAGCGTGGCGTACAACTTCCATCGCAAGGGCGTCATCTCGATCACCAAGACCGACGGCGTGAGCGAGGACGACATCCTGATGGCGGTTCTGGATGCCGGGGCAGAAGAGGTCGCGGACCAGGGCGGGGGATTCGAGGTCATCACCGATCCGTCGCAGCTCGTCACGGCGAGGACGGCTCTCGTCGACGCCGGCATCGACTACGACTCTGCCGAGGCCGAGTTCGTGCCGACGATCCAGGTCGAGGTGGATGCGGACACAGCACGCAAGGTCTTCCGCCTGATCGACGCGCTCGAAGACAGCGACGACGTGCAGAACATCTTCAGCAACTTCGACGTCTCGCCCGAGGTCCAGGCCCTGCTCGACGCCGACGACTAGCGGGCCGCTGCGCGCTCGGCCAGCGTCGCATTGACCGGAGCGAATGTCACGCGGTCGAGCAGTAGCTCGATGTCGAGGATCCGTCCGGCGGCGACCGTCAGAAGCTCGGCGCACAGGACGGTGCCTGCGGGGGTGTCGGTGACGAAGTCGTAGACCACGCACGCGCGGTCGCCGGCCACGAACACCTCGCGGATGTCGTTTCGCACCAGCGCCGGCAGCAGCCGTTCGAGGGCTTGCAGCCATTCCCCCTTCGTCGACGGGGTGCCCGCCAAGCGCGCGACGAGCCCGTCGTCGAGCAGATAGTCCAGGGCATCCAGGCGGTGCGCCCCGACGGCGTCGATGTAGCGGCGGGCGATGGTCTCGGTCTCGGTAGCGGTCATGACGGCACCATAATCACAAATCAGGATATGTACAAGTGAACGTTTGTGGATATGATGAGACCGTGACCGAACCCGCACTCGATAGCGCACTGCGCGCCCTCGCCGACGGCAATCGCCGCGCAATCCTCGGCGTCATCCGGCGATCGCCGCGCCCCGTGGGCGAGGTGGCCGAGGATCTGGGGCTCTCGCAGCAGGCGACCTCGCATCATCTACGCGTCCTCCGCTCCGCCGGACTGGTCATCGAGACCCGGATCGGTGCGCGGCACCTCTTCGCCGTCGACACCGACGGATTCGCCGCGGTGCGCTCCTATCTCGACGAGTTCTGGCCGGCCAAACTGGCTGCCCTTCGCGATGCGGTGGAGGCCAGGGCGGCAAGCGATGGCTGAGTACGCAACGGCGGTGGAGATCCGCGCGACGCCCGACGAGGTCTTCGAATTCCTGGTGACGCCGGCCGGCATCACCGCATGGATGGGGGAGCACGCCGTGCTGGAGCCACACCCCGGCGGCACCTTCGAGGTCGACATCAGTGGCGCGCCGATCCGCGGACGATTTCTCGAGGTGGATCGCCCGCACCGGGTCGTCGTGTCGTGGGGGATGGCGGGGAGCGAGGAGTTCCCTGCCGGCTCGTCGCGGGTGACGTTCTCGCTGACGCCGATCGAGACGGGAACCCGCGTCGAACTGCTGCATGCCGAGTTACCCGATGAGCGCGTTGCCGGGCACGTCGACGGCTGGGGTCATTTCCTCTCGCGGCTGACGTCGATCGCGCAAGGAGTCGAGCCTGCCGCCGACGAGTGGATGCCTCTTCCGTGGCGCGGGATCGCCTGAGGGTCGCGTCGCGGGACGCCAGGCGCGGCGGCGAGTCTCGAACACATGTGCGAACGATCGGGCTAGCGTGATGCCATGCGCGTGCTCGGTATCGACCCGGGCCTGACCCGTTGCGGTATCGGCGTCGTCGACGTCGCCGCGAACCGGAGGGCCACCCTGGTGTACGTCGGCGTCGTCCAGACGCCCCCCGAGCAACCGCTCGCCGACCGGCTGCTCGCCGTGTCGGCCGGCATCCGCGCCGTTCTGCTCGAGCACCGGCCCACTGCTATGGCCGTTGAGCGGGTCTTCGCGCAGCACAACCTCCGCACGGTGATGGGCACCGCACAGGCCAGCGGCATCGCGCTCGCGCTCGGTGCCGAGCACGGCCTCACCGTGGGACTGCACACGCCGAGCGAGGTGAAGGCCGCGATAACCGGGTACGGCTCTGCCGATAAGGCCCAGGTGGGCGCGATGGTCGCCCGTGTCCTGGGCCTGGATGCGGTGCCCAAGCCCGCCGATGCGGCCGATGCGCTCGCGCTGGCGATCTGCCATGCGTGGCGCGGGGCGTTGCCCGTTGGGGGTTTCGACACGCGGCAGGCCGCCGCTACTCAACCGGCGGGGGAGCTCACACCGGCCCAGCGCGCGTGGCACGCCGCCGAGAAGTCGCGCCCGAAACGTAGGGTGTCGCCATGATCTCCTCCGTGCGAGGCACCGTTCTGACGGTCGCCGGCACCGTCGCCGTTATCGACGTCGGTGGCGTCGGCCTCGCGGTGCAGGTGACCCCGCAGCACGGCCTGACGCTGCGCATCGGTGCCGAGGCGACCGTGCACACGGCTCTCATCGTGCGCGAAGACGACCTCAGCCTCTTCGGATTCGCCACACGTGCCGAGCTAGAGGTGTTCGATCTCTTGCGCGGGGTCTCGGGCGTCGGCCCGAAGTCTGCGCTCGGCGTGCTGTCGACGCTCACGCCGGACGAGGTGGCGCGCGCCGTCGCCGTCGAGGACGACGTGCCGTTCCGCAAGGTCTCGGGCATCGGCCCGAAGACCGCGAAGCTCATCGCGGTGTCGCTGCAGGGAAAGCTCGTGGCCCCCGCCGCATCCGGTTCTGCCTCCAGCAGTGGCGCCCCCGCATCCATCACCGCGAACGTCATCGCGGCCCTGGTCGGCCTGGGCTGGAACGAGCGCGTGGCCGCTCAAGCCGTCGACGACGCGGCGGGCGGCGCGACCGACGACGAGCGCGACTCGGTGCAGGCGCTGCTGCGTCTGTCTCTGGCAGCGCTCGGGCCGGGGGTCCGGGCATGAGCCACGACGACGACCTCGTCGCGACCGACGCTGCTGCGTTGCCCGCCGACGACGAAGAGCGGATCGTCGCACCCGAGGCGGAGGAGGCCGAGCTCGCCTTCGAGGGTGCGCTGCGGCCGCGCTCGCTCGCGGAGTTCGTCGGCCAGGTGAAGGTTCGCGGTCAGTTGCAGCTCCTCCTCGACGCGGCCGCCATGCAGAACCGCACGCCCGACCACATCCTGCTGGCCGGTCCGCCGGGTCTCGGCAAGACGACCCTCGCCATGATCGTCGCCCACGAGAGCAACCGGCCGCTGCGCATGTCGAGCGGGCCTGCGATTCAGCACGCCGGCGATCTGGCAGCTCTGCTGTCGAGCCTGGTCCCCGGCGAGGTGCTGTTCATCGACGAGATCCACCGCATGGCGCGCTCGGCAGAGGAGATGCTCTACCTCGCGATGGAGGACTTCCGCATCGACATCATGGTCGGCAAGGGCGCGGGGGCGACCAGCATCCCACTCGACCTCTCGCCCTTCACGCTCGTGGGTGCGACGACACGCTCGGGCCTGCTGCCGAACCCTCTGCGCGACCGCTTCGGCTTCACGGCCAATCTCGAGTTCTACGACGACGCCGAGCTCGACCAGGTGCTCGCCCGGGCGGCAAAGCTTCTCGGCCTCGACATCCCGTCGCCGGCGCGTTTCGAGATCGCCACCCGCAGCCGCGGCACACCGCGCATCGCCAACCGCCTCCTGCGGCGCGTTCGCGATTACGCGCTCGTGCATGGCGCTACGGCCGACCTCGCGACGGTCAATGCCGCCCTGGAGCTCTACGACGTCGATCCGCTCGGCCTCGACCGGCTGGACCGCGCCATCCTGGACGCCATCGTCACCCGTTTCGAGGGCGGACCTGTCGGCCTGAACACCCTCGCGGTGTCGGTGGGTGAGGAACCCGAGACGATCGAGTCCGTCGTCGAGCCGTTCCTGGTCCGGGTCGGGATGCTGAGCCGCACACCGCGAGGTCGGGTCGCCACCCGCAGGGCCTGGGAGCACCTCGGCGTCAGCCGTCCTACCCGCGGGACGCTCTTCGACGATGACGTATGATTCTGGGGTACCGCACAGTCGCCGTATCTAGGCTGCAGCGCAATTCCCTCTTACTTCGGAAGGCCCTCGTTCGCCCATGACGATCTCCACTCTCCTCCGCACGACCGGCGACGACGCCGCCGCGACAGGTGGGCTCGACTCGAACCTCCTGCTCAACGTCGGCCTGTTCGCCTTGCTCGCGATCGTGATCATCTTCATGTTCCGCAACTCGCGCAAGCGCCGCCGCGACCAGGAGGAGCTGCAGGACAAGATGATCCCCGGTGCAGAGGTCATGACCCAGACCGGCATCTTCGGCACCCTGATCTCGATCGACGACGACACGAACCAGGCGATCATCGAGACCACGCCGGGCACCAAGCTGCGCGTGCACCGTCAGGTCCTCGCCCGCGTGGTCGAGCCCGACGAGGCCGTCGCCACCGATGACGCCGCGAAGCCCGCGGCCCGCCGCGTGCAGCTCAACGAAGACAACGCGATGCCCGCCGGCGACCCGCAGTACGGGGAGCGCGTCGAGGACACCAAGCCGAAGCGCGCACCGCGCAAGAAGCCCACCGAGTAGCCATTACCCTTGGATGCTGACCCGGCTCGGCCGGGCGGCATCGCCGCGCTCGACCGGCGCGGGAGTCCGACGCAGAGAAAGCAGAGCAGCCAGGTGGCAAGGAGTTCGACCCCGGTCCGCAAGGCCTGGAGATCCCTCGGCTGGCTCGCGGCGATCATCGTCGTGCTGCTCGGTATCCAGACCGCCGGCGCATTGTTCGCCGGCTGGGGCTGGACCCCGAAGCTCGCTCTCGACCTCGAGGGCGGCACGCGCATCGTGCTGCAGGCCCAGACAGCCGAGAACCAGACCGTCACGCAGGAGCAGCTCGAGCAGGCGGTGGCGATCATCCGGCAGCGCGTCGACGCATCCGGTGTCTCCGAGGCTGAGATCGGCACTCAGGGTGCGAACAACATCGAGGTGTCGATTCCCGGCACTCCCGACAAAGAGACCCTGCAGCGCCTCCAGTCGTCGTCGAAGCTCGAGTTCCGCGCCGTGATCCTGACCGGCACGCCGTCCGCCGACGCCTCGGGTGACCCGAGCGCGACGCCGACGCCGGGCGACACGGCGACGCCGACGCCTACGCCGACACCCAGCTCCGACGCCACCCCGAACCCTGAGCCGACCGACGGCAGCGACCCGAACTGGGTCACTCCCGAGCTGCAGGCCGCATTCGACGCGTTCAGCTGCGATCAGATCGACGAGGTCGAGGCCAACGTCGCTCCGCCCGAGGAGCCGCTCATCACGTGCGACGACCTGGGTCAGACCAAGTACCTGCTCGGCCCGGTCGAGGTCGAGGGTGCCGACATCACCGATGCCTTCAGCGGCCAGGAGCAGGGCAACCAGGGCGTCAACACCGGTCGGTGGGTCGTGAACATCCGGTTCAACGCGGAGGGCGCATCCGCCATCAAGGCGCTGACCACCCGCCTGAAGCCGCTCCCGAGCCCGCGCAACCAGTTCGGTGCCGTCCTCGACGGACGCGTTATCACGGCTCCCTACGTCGAGACGCCGTCCGATCAGCCCTCGATCAGCGGCAGCTTCACGAAAGACACGTCGACGGCCCTGGCGAGCCAGCTGAAGTTCGGTGCCCTGCCGGTCAGCTTCATCGTTCAGAGCCGTGACTCGATCTCCCCGACCCTTGGAAGCAGCCAGCTGTTCAGCGGGCTCCTCGCCGGCCTCATCGGCCTCATCCTGGTCGTCGGTTACTCCTTCTTCCAGTACCGGGCCCTCGCCTCGGTCACGATCGCATCGATCGTCGTCGCGGCGGTCATCACCTATCTCGTGATCTCGATCCTCAGCTGGCGGGAGGGATACCGCCTGTCGCTGGCCGGTGTCGCCGGGCTCATCATCGCCATCGGATTCACCGTCGACTCGTTCATCGTGTACTTCGAGCGAATACGTGATGAGCTGCGCGACGGGCGCGGGCTCGTCGGCGCCGTCGAGGCGGGCTGGAAGCGCGCGCTGCGCACGATCTACGCCGCCAAGGGCGTGAACCTGCTCTCCGCCGTCGTGCTCGCGGTGTTCGCCGTGGGAAGCGTGCGCGGTTTCGCCTTCACGCTCGGCATCACGGTCGTCATCGACGTGCTCATCGTCGTCCTGTTCACGCATCCGATGATGCAGCTGATCGCGACGACCCGGTTCTTCTCGAGCGGGCACCCGCTGAGCGGACTCGACCCGAACGCGCTGGGCGCGGTCTACCGTGGCCGGGCCGAGTTCCGTACCTCGACGGAGGCGCGCCGCACGGGCGCGAGCCGTGAGGCCGGCCGCCGCCAGACGATCGCAGAGCGCAAGGCCGCAGAGGCTGCCGCTGCCGACTCCGCGGCGATGAAGGCAGCCGCCAAGGCCAGCAAGGCATCCGGCTCAGGAGGCTCCTCCGGGGGATCGAAGAAGAAGTCGAAGAAGGGGAAGCGCTGATGGCGAGCGGTATCACCAAGTTCGGCAACGATCTCTACACGGGCGAGCGCAGTGTCCCTTTCATCCGCCTGCGCCGCATCTGGCTGACCATCGCCGCCGTCCTGATGCTGGCCGCGGTCGCGGTCCCGTTCGTCCGCGGTGGCGGCGACTTCGGCGCCGGGTTCAACTTCGGCATCGAGTTCCGCGGCGGATCACAGTTCCAGGTCTCGGACGCGTCCTCCGTCAAGACGGAGCCGGCCGAGG
>JBDSKH010000091.1:0-6827 GCA_039917005.1 Pseudolysinimonas sp. | reverse complement strand
CGTCACCTGCTCGAGCGGGAGGTCCTCGACATCGACGACGACCGTGATCCGGGACAGGCCGTCGACCTCGGTGTTGCCGACGGCGAGGGACTCGATGTTGAACCCGCGGCGGGCGAACAGGCCGGCGACCCGGGTCAGCAGACCCGGCTTGTCCTCGACCAGGAGGGAGAGCACGTGCGTCGACATGGCTTACTCCTCCTCCCATGCCGGGGCGTGCTCGCGGGCGTACTGCACCGATGAGTTGCCCACCCCCTGCGGCACCATCGGCCAGACCATCGCATCGCGGCTGACCACGAAGTCGATGACGACGGGGCGGTCGTTGGTCTCGATCGCGAGCTTGATCGCGGGGTCGATCTCCTCCGGCTTCGTGACGCGGATGCCGAGTGCGCCGTACGCCTCGGCCAGCTTCACGAAGTCGGGCACCATCCGGGTCTGCTCTGTCGCGCTCTTGTGGCCCGTGTTCAGATCGGTGAAGGAGTGCCGGCCGTCGTAGAACAGGGTCTGCCACTGCCGCACCATGCCGAGCGAGGAGTTGTTGATGATCGCGACCTTGATCGGGATGTCGTTGATCGTGCAGGTGGCGAGCTCCTGATTGGTCATCTGGAAGCACCCGTCGCCGTCGATCGCCCACACCAACCGGTCGGGCTGCGCGACCTTGGCGCCCATCGCCGCGGGGACCGCGTAGCCCATCGTTCCGGCGCCGCCGGAGTTGAGCCAGGCGTGCGGGCGCTCGTACTTGATGAACTGGGCGGCCCACATCTGGTGCTGGCCGACGCCGGCGGCGTAGATCGCCTCGGGTCCGGACAGTTCGCCGATGCGCTGGATGACCGCCTGCGGCGCCAGCAGCCCGTCGTCCGGATCGTCGGTGAAGCCGATCGGGAAGTCGGCGCGAAGCTCGTCGAGCCGCTTCCACCACTCGGTGAGGTCGGGCTTGTCCTTCTTGGTGGCGTCGGAATAGGCCGCGAGCAGATCGATGATGACGTCTTTGGCGTCGCCCACGATCGGCACGTCGGCCTGGCGGATCTTGCCGATCTCCGCCGGGTCGATGTCGACGTGCACGATCTTGGCCAGCGGCGCGAAGTCGGCGACGCGTCCGGTGACCCGGTCGTCGAAGCGCGCGCCGAGGGCGATGATGAGGTCGCTCTCCTGGAGGCTGAGCACGGCCGGCACGGTTCCGTGCATGCCCGGCATGCCGAGGTGCTGCGGGTGCGAGTCGGGGAACGCGCCGCGCGCCATGAGCGTGGTGACGACCGGTGCACCGGTCTTCTCGGCGAGCTTGAGCAGCTCGGCTCCGGCCTCGGAGCGGATGACGCCGCCGCCGACGTAGAGCACCGGCCGCTTCGCCGCTACCAGCAGATCGGCTGCCGCGACGATCTGCTTGCCGTGCGCCTTCGTGACGGGACGGTATCCGGGCAGGTCGATCTTGGGCGGCCAGATGAACGGCGCCGACTTCTGCTGGGCGTCCTTCGTGACATCCACCAAGACGGGGCCGGGGCGACCGGTCGTCGCGATCTGATACGCGGCCGCCAGCACGGCCGGCACCTCGGCGGGATCCGTGACGAGGAACGAGTGCTTCGTGATCGGCATCGTGATGCCGACGATGTCGACCTCCTGGAACGCGTCGGTGCCCATGCTGGTCGAGAACACCTGACCGGTGATGGCGATGATCGGAACCGAGTCCATGTGCGCATCGGCGATCGCGGTGACCAGGTTCGTGGCGCCGGGTCCCGAGGTCGCGATGGCGACGCCGACGCGTCCGGATGCCGCGGCATAGCCCTCGGCGGCGTGGCCGGCACCCTGCTCGTGACGCACCAGGATGTGGCGGATCGACGTCGACGCCATGAGCTCGTCGTAGAACGGCATGATGGCGCCGCCCGGGATGCCGAAGACATCGGTGACGCCGAGCTTCTCGAGGCTGGCGAGGATCTGGCCGGATCCGGTGAGGATCGGCGGCTCGGCGCGCTTGGCGGGCGCCGCGGGTGCGGGTTTGGGATCTGCTGCAGCCGAGGCTGTCATGAGGTTCCTTTTATGCGGGAGATGGTCTGGGACGCGGACTACCCCGTGACCGCGCCCTCGGACGCCGAGTGCACGAGCTTGGTGTACTTCGCGAGAACGCCACGGGTATAGCGCGGAGGCAAAGGAGCCCAGCCGTCACGGCGGGCTTCCAACTCGGCCGGATCGACGAGTAGGTCGATCGACCGGGCAGCTATATCGACCCGTATCAGATCACCATCCCGCAGGAATGCGATAGGACCTTGGTCTACCGCCTCCGGCGCGATGTGGCCGATGCACAGGCCGGTTGTGCCGCCTGAAAATCGTCCGTCGGTCAATAGTAGGACATCTTTTCCGAGCCCTGCGCCCTTGATGGCCGCGGTGATCGCCAGCATCTCGCGCATGCCCGGTCCGCCCTTGGGACCCTCGTACCGGATGACGACCACGTCACCGTGCTTGATCTCGCCGGCCGTGAGGGCATCCATCGCGGCACGCTCGCGTTCGAACACCCGCGCCGGACCCTCGAAGGTCGCGGCGTCGAATCCCGCGGTCTTGACGACGGCGCCCTCCGGGGCGAGCGAGCCCTTGAGGATGGTCAGGCCGCCCGAGGCGTGGATGGGTTTGTCCAGCGTGCGCAGGACGTCGCCATCCAGCGGGGGGATGTCCATCTCGGCCAGGTTCTCGGCCATCGTCTTGCCGGTGACCGTCATGCAGTCGCCGTGCATGAGTCCGGCGTCGAGCAGGGCCTTCATCAGCACCGGCAGCCCGCCGCGGCGGTCGACGTCGTTCATGACGAAGCGGCCGAACGGCTTCAGGTCGCCGATGTGCGGCACCTTGCTGCCGATCCGGTTGAAGTCGTCGAGGGTCAGTTCGACCTCGGCCTCGTGGGCGATCGCCAGCAGGTGCAGGACGATGTTCGTCGAGCCGCCGAGGGCCATGCCGACCGCGATGGCGTTCTCGAACGCCTCCTTGGTCAGGATCTGGCGGGCCGTGATGCCCTTGTTCAGCAGGTTGACGACGGCTTCGCCCGAGCGATGCGCGTAGTAGTCGCGGCGCGCGTCGGCGGCGGCAGGGCTCGCGCTGCCGGGAAGACTCAGCCCGAGGGCTTCGGCGACGCTCGCCATCGTGTTGGCGGTGTACATGCCGCCGCAGGCACCCTCGCCGGGGGCGAAGGCGCACTCGATGCGGTGCGCATCCTCCGGGCTCATGGTGCCGGCCCTGACGGCGCCGACCGCCTCGAACGAGTCGATGATCGTGATGTCCTTCTCGGTGCCGTCGCTGAGGCGCACCCAGCCGGGGGCGATGGATCCGGCATAGAGGAACACGGACGCCAGGTCGAGCCGTGCGGCCGCCATCAGCATCCCCGGGATCGACTTGTCGCATCCCGCCAGCAGCACCGAACCGTCAAGCCGCTCGGCCTGCATGACGACCTCGACCGAGTCGGCGATGACCTCGCGGCTGACGAGCGAGAAATGCATGCCCTCGTGGCCCATCGAGATGCCGTCGGACACGCTCACCGTGCCGAACTGCAGCGGGTACCCGCCGCCCGCGTGCACTCCCTCTTTGGCCGCCTGCGCGAGACGCGCGAGCGACAGGTTGCACGGCGTGATCTCGTTCCACGAGCTCGCGATGCCGATCTGCGCCTTGTCCCAGTCGGCGTCACCCATGCCGACTGCGCGCAGCATCCCGCGGCTGGTCGTCGCCTCAATGCCGTCCGTGACCGTACGGGAGCGGGGCTTGTGGTCGATGGCTGCGGGCTTGTCCGGCATGGAAAGTAGGCTACCGCCGCGTGCAGGCGGGCGCTGACGCTACGGTGAGCCATGCCGCGCATCCTGTTCGTCGTGCTCGCCGTTCTCCTGCTCGCGGGCTGCTCCGTTCCGTCGCCCGACCCGGCCGAGCCGCTGCCCGAGGATTCAACGTCGTCCACGCCGACGCCGACAGCGTCGCCGGAGCAGACGCTCTCGATTGACGATCCCCGGTGCAAGCTCTGGAGCTCGCCGCTGCTCATGCTCACCCTCATCCTCCACCCGGTGAAGGACGTCGCCCACTTCCCCTCGCCGGCTCTCGATGCGACCTGTCGGTGGGAGGTCGCCGCCGGCACCAACACCATCAAATACCCGCACACCTACGAGGCGCTCTGGCTCGACGCCAGTGACGCCACCTTCGATCAGGTGACCGCCGCCTTCGAGGCGGATGGCGCCACCGTCGTCGTGGACGAGACCGGCGGACCGGGTGCCGGCTACGGCTGGGTCACGGTTGCCACCATCTCCTCGCCCGACGGATCCGGCGAACTCAGCCTCCGGGAGCCGACCCACGACATCCCCGCCCGCTTCATCACGTTCAGCTGGACCCGCGTCTGACCCCTGCACCCGGCAAGGCGCTACCGTGAGCCATGCCGCGCCTTCCGATCGTCTCGCTCGCCATCGTGGCGACCCTGCTGCTCGCGGCATGTTCCGCGCCGAATCCCGATCCCGCCGAGCCGGTTCCCGAGGGCTCGACTCTCCCCACCACATCGCCAACGCCGGAGGAGCAGACGCCGACCCCGGTGAGCCGCTTCGAGCCGTGCGACGACGCGGATCGGCAATCGCTGGCGGGCTTCTACTCGGGTGACTACCACGACGCGCCGACCGACAGCGACTACCCGGACTTCCTCCCGCTTCCGTCGTGCGTCTTCGAACAGCCGGGGCAGGTTTCCGCGATCTTCCTCGGCGCGACCGACGCCGACCTCGCTGAGATCACGGCGGCGATCACCGAGGTGCAGGGTGTCGGCACGCCATCGACCGGCGGCTTCGCGCTCGCCGGGGAGCAATGGACGGGCAGCCTCGTCTTCGGGATATTCCTCGTAGGCCCGGGCGTCGGAGCCGACGTGCAGTACATCGCGGTCGGAATGCATCCAGAGTTCTGACGCAGGTAGCATCGCGTCCATGCCGGGCCGCCTCCACATCCACTGGTTCGGACGCACCGAACCCGACGCACCCACGATCGTGCTGCTGCACGGCATCACCAACTCCGGGGCGGGCTGGGGGGATGCGGTCCGCCGTTGGTCGAGCACCTATCGCATCGCTGCGATCGATGCCCTCGGTCACGGGGAGTCGGGGCGCTTCACCGACGACGAACTGTCCGGTGAGGGTGAGCAGGCGGGCGCAGGTGCCGTCGAAGCTCTCGTGACGACGACCATCGCGGCACTCGAGGAGATCGGCGCGGGCTCGTCGCCCGTGCTGCTGCTCGGGCATTCGATGGGCGGCGCGACGGCGACGGTCGTCGCAGTGCGCCGACCCGAACTGCTTCGCGCGCTGATCGTCGAAGACCCGGCATGGAAGCTGGAGTCGCTTGCGCGGCAGGCGTCACGCGGCGCCGCCTGGGTGGAGTTCAGTGCCGAGGCCCGCCGCGACCCGGCCGGCATGATCGCCGAAAAGCTGAGCGACTCTGCTTCCACGTGGCCGCACGACGAGATCGAGCCGTGGGTGCGGGCCAAGGGTCAGGCCGACCCGCGCTTTCTCGCGATCGGACGGCCCGAGATGAAGGAGCCGTGGCAGCAGTCAGTGGCCGCACTCACCGTGCCGACGCTGCTGGTCACCGGCGACGGCGAGGTGATCGTGGGCCTGGCGATCCGCGCCGAGCTCGGCGCGATCGACAACCGGCTCGTCGAGGTCGTGGTGATCGAGGGTGCCGGCCACAGCGTGCGCCGCGATCGCGCGGATGCGTTTCACGCCGTCGTCGACCCGTGGATCGCCGCGCGCTTTTCCGGCTAGCTACTGTTCGTGCACGTCCCCCTCGCGGAACGTCGCGAGAGCGCTGAGCACGGCGGCGATCTCCGCGGGCCCGGCGACCCTGAACGCCGCCTCGGTGGTGCCCTCCCCGCTCTTGACACCGACGTCGTGGGGCAGCAGCGCCGCGAAGGCGTCCTCGTCGGTGATGTCGTCGCCGGCATAGAAGACGGCGTCGGCCGCGACGTACCGGCGCAGGTGCTCGACCGCCTCGCCCTTCGTGGTCGAGCGCACCGAGAACTCGAGGACGTTCTTGCCTTCGCGCACCGTGAGCCCGTCGACCTCTGCACTGGCCTCGCTCAGGGCCACCAGGTGCGCGACCCGCGAGTTGTGCTCGGTGGCAAGCCGCGTGTGCAGCGCGAATCCGGCGGGCTTGACCTCGAGCCAGACCTGGTCGATCGAGTCAGCCACCTCGCCCAGCACCTCGTGCAGGATGTCGACCTGCTCCAGCTCCGCGGTGTTGAGGCTGACCCGGTCGTCGGGCTGATCGAGACGGATCTCGATCCCGTGTGACCCGACCAGCAGCGTCTCGTCGGGAAGGTCGGCCACCGCCTCCAGGCTTCGGAGCGCGCGGCCGCTGACCAGAGCGACGCGAGTGTGGGGCATCTTCAGCAGCCGCAGCACGGCATCCCGCGACTCCGGCAGTGCCCGTGCCGCCTCGGGCGAGTCCACTTCTGGCGCCAGCGTCCCGTCGAAGTCGAGGGCCACGAGCAGCCGCCGGGTGCGCGCGAGTTCGCGCAGCGATGCGAGCAGTCGCTCGGGGAGCCTCTCGGTCATTCGGGTGGTCGATTCATGGTGCCTGCGTTGGTGGGGTGGATGCGGTGGTCAGGTGCGGCGGCGCATGGGCCGGTCGACGGTCCATTCCAATTCGCCGAGGGGGTTCTCGAGCGACGCGCCGGAGCTCGCTGCTCGCAGCGCCGAGAGGAAGGTCTCCGACCAGTGCTGCACGTCGTTCTCGCGCACCCGGCGGCGCAGCGATCGCATGCGTTTGCGACGCTCGGGGCGGGCCATGCCCACGGCCCTGACGATGGCGTCCTTGACTCCGTCGATGTCGTGCGGGTTGATGAG
>JBDSKH010000090.1:0-7489 GCA_039917005.1 Pseudolysinimonas sp. | reverse complement strand
CGGCAGAAACCCCCACTTGTGGGCATTTAGGGGGACACGCGCGGAAAAGCGGTGGGCTACAGCTCGAGTTGCCGTTCGCACTCCGCCGTCTTCAGGCGCGCCAGGGCCATGTTCGACTTGCTCTTGTCCATGGCGAGGTAGAGGAAGATCGCCGGGTTCGCGGCCAGCGGTCGGACGATGTCGTACTGGGTGCTCAAGGTGATGAGGATGTCGTCGATGACGTCGTCCGAGCCCAGATGCCCGAGCGACTTCAGCTGGGCGCGCACCACCTCGGTGTTGGCGGCAGCCGTGATCTCGAGGTCGTCATCCGACCCGGCGTGGCCGAGGATCATTCCCGTATTGCTGTCGACGAGGGCCGCGGATCGCGCCCCCGGAAGCTCGACGAGACGTTGCAGTGACTCGGTGACGTTCGACATCTCGCGATCCTCGCCTAGGAATTCCAACGCAGACACTTGATCCTAGTGTTCGAGCAAGCACCGGGAACCTATGTGTATGGTGGCGCACGAATAGAAGGAGTGCAGTGCCCGAGCATAAGAAGCTGGTCATCGTCGAGTCACCCGCGAAGGCCAAGACCATCGCGCAATACCTCGGAGACGGCTACGACGTGCAAGCGTCGGTCGGACACATCCGAGACCTCATCGAGCCCAAGAACCTCCCGCCCGAACTCAAGAAGGGGTCGCTCGGCAAGTTCTCGATCGACGTCGAGAACGGTTTCGCTCCCTATTACGTGGTGAGCGAAGAGAAGAAGCGCACGGTCGCCGATCTCAAGAAGGCGCTCAAGAACGCCGACGAGCTCTACCTCGCCACTGATGAAGACCGCGAGGGAGAGGCCATCGCCTGGCACCTGCTCGAGGTGCTGAAGCCGACTGTGCCGGTCAAGCGCATGGTCTTCCACGAGATCACCAAGGATGCGATCGAGGCGGCGAAGAACAACCCGCGCGAGCTCGACACCGCGCTCGTCGACGCGCAGGAGACCCGCCGCATCCTGGACCGCCTCTACGGCTTCGAGATCTCGCCGGTGCTCTGGCGCAAGGTCGGGCCGGGACTGTCCGCCGGGCGGGTCCAGTCTGCCGCCACCCGGCTGGTCGTCGACCGCGAGCGCGAACGCCAGGCGTTCGTCGCCGCCAGCTACTGGGATCTGATCGCCGAGCTTCTGCCCAACGACAGCCCAACGCGCACGTCATTCGAATCACGTCTCGCCCGCCTCGACGGCAAGCGCGTCGCGAGCGGCCGGGACTACGACGACCTCGGGCAGCTCAAGGGCGACGTCGTCGCTCTCGACGAGTCCGGGGCCGAGACCCTCGCCGACGCCCTGCGCCGGCCGAGCACCGAGTTCAGGGTCTCGAATCTCGAGACGAAGCCCTACACGCGCCGTCCCGCAGCGCCGTTCACCACATCCACCCTGCAGCAAGAGGCGGCACGCAAGCTGCGGTTCTCCGCCCGCCAGACCATGAGCGTCGCGCAGGGTCTGTACGAGAACGGGTACATCACCTATATGCGCACCGATTCGCCGACGCTCTCGCAGCAGGCGATCACGGCAGCGCGCAATCAGGCGACCAAGCTGTACGGCGCCGATTCGATTCCCGACAAGCCGCGGGTCTATACCGGCAAGTCGAAGAACGCCCAGGAGGCGCACGAGGCGATCCGGCCGTCGGGTGAGGTGTTCCGCACTCCGTCTGAGCTCTCCAGCACTCTGCGCGGCAACGAGTTCAAGCTCTACGACCTGATCTGGAAGCGCACCGTCGCGTCGCAGATGGCCGACGCGCGCGGGTCGACGGCATCCGTCACCATCACGGCGGAGACCGGCACGGCCGGCACCGCCGACTTCACCGCGTCCGGCACGGTCATCACCTTCCGCGGGTTCCTCTCGGCCTACGAAGAGGGACACGACGAGGAGCGCAACGAGCAGGATGCTGCAGCGTCCGACGAGCAGCGCTCGCTGCCCGCTCTGACGGTCGGCCAGATCCTCGACCTCGGAAGCCTCGAGGCCAAGGGCCACGAGACCAGCCCGCCCCCGCGGTATACCGAGGCAAGCCTCGTGAAGTCGCTCGAAGAGCTCGGTATCGGGCGCCCGTCGACTTACGCGAGCATCATCTCGACGATCATCGATCGCGGATATGTCACGCCGCGCGGCACCGCGCTCGTGCCGAGCTGGATCGCGTTCAGCGTCGTCCGGTTGCTCGAGCAGCACTTCGGCGACCTGGTCGAGTACGACTTCACGGCCGAGATGGAAGAGGACCTCGACCGCATCGCCGATGGCGAGGCGAACCGCGTGGACTGGCTGAACGGCTTCTATTTCGGAAACGATCAGCACCGCGGCCTGCGCAAGGTGATCGACAACCTCGGCGACATCGATGCCCGCGACATCAACTCGGTGCGCATCGCCGACGACATAACGCTGCGCATCGGCAAATACGGCCCGTACCTCGAACTTCCGCCGGAGGAGGGATCGGCTATCGACACGCCGCCGCGGCGAGTGAACGTGCCAGAGGACCTGGCGCCCGACGAGCTGACCGAGGCAAAGGCGCGCGAGCTGATCGACGCCCCCGTCGCCGGCGACCGGGTGCTGGGCGTCAACCCCTCGACGGGCAAGACCGTCGTGGCCAAGGACGGCCGGTACGGCCCGTACGTGACAGAGCTGGAACCCGAACCCGAGTCTGACCCTGCGGCAGAGCCGGCCGAGGACGCAGACGGGCCCGGCACCGCCGTGGAACCGGTCGCACCCGCGAGTTCCGACGCCCCCGAGGTCGATTCCGCCACCGGCGAGGTCGTCGATCTCTCGGCGGCGCTGCTCGCGGCGAAGAAGAAGGCCAAGCCCAAGAAGAAGAAGGTGGAGGCCGTCAAGCCGCGCACCGCATCCCTCTTCAAGGACATGGATCCGGCCACCGTCGATCTCGAGACCGCGCTGCGCCTGCTCGACCTGCCGCGGGTTGTCGGCACGGATCCCGAGTCCGGCGATGACATCACCGCCCAGAACGGCCGCTACGGTCCGTACATCAAGAAGGGCACCGATTCGCGATCGCTCGAATCCGAGGACCAGATCTTCTCGATCGACCTGCCCGCGGCCCTCGAGGTCTTCGCGCTGCCGAAATACGGTGCCCGCCGCCCGACCAGTGCGCTCAAGGAGTTCGAGGCCGACCCGGAGAGCGGCAAGCCGATCCGCGTTCGCGACGGCCGGTTCGGCCCGTACGTGACGGACGGCGTGACGAACGCGACCATCCCGCGCGGCGAGGAGATCGAGGCGATCGACTTCGATCGCGCCGTGCAGCTGCTCGCCGACAAGCGCGCGAAAGGCCCCGTGAAGCCGAAGAGCAGCGGACCGCGCTCGAAGCGCGCCCCCGCGAAGAGGAAGTAGCCGATGCCCGGTCTGTTCCTCACGTTCGAGGGCGGCGACGGGTCGGGCAAGTCGACGCAGTCGGCGTTGCTGACCGACTGGCTGACCGAGCAGGGCCACACCGTGGTGCACAGCCGCGAGCCCGGTGGCAGCGACTTCGGCCTCGAGGTGCGCGAACTCGTGCTGCATCGCCGGGGGCACATCGCCGCACGCGCCGAGGCCTTGCTCTACGCGGCGGATCGCGCGCACAACATCGCGACGGTCGTGCGCCCGGCTCTCGAGCGTGGTGATGTGGTGATCCAGGATCGCTACCTCGACTCGTCGGTCGCGTACCAGGGCGCGGGCCGGGTCCTCGATCCCGGGGAGGTGCGCGACCTGTCGCTCTGGGCGACGGAGAGCCTGCTCCCCGACCTCACGGTGCTGCTCGACCTCGACGAGAGCACCGGCCGCACCCGCCTCGACGAGTCGCGCACGCGGTACGACCGCCTCGAGGCGGAGGCCGACGACTTCCATGCCCGGGTGCGCGCCGGGTATCTGGCGCTCGCGGCCGCCGAGCCCGACCGGTTCCTCGTGCTCGACGCGACCCTCCCCGTCGACGACCTGGCCGCGCGCATCCGCGACCGGGTGTCGGTCCTGCTCGGCTAGATTCAGCACGTGGCATGGGATGACCTGACCGGGCAGGCGGAGGCGATCGCGACGATGCGCGCGGCCGCGACCGACGACGGCATGACCCACTCGTGGCTGATCACCGGCCCGCCCGGCTCCGGTCGCTCGATCCTGGCCTACGCGTTCGCGTCCGCCCTCATCGCGCGGCCCGGCGATGAGGCGTCGACCGATCTCCTGGTCGAGAAGCGCACCCATCCCGATCTGGGCGTTCTCAGCACCGATCGCGTGCTGATCTCGATCGAAGAGGTGCGGCAGCTCGTCGCGTCGAGCCAGTTCTCGCCGTCGGTCGGCCGCTATCGCGTCATGATCATCGAGGACGCCGACCGGATGACGGAGCGCACCTCCAACGTCCTGCTCAAGGCTCTCGAGGAACCGCCGCCGCGCACGGTGTGGATCCTCTGTGCACCCAGCGAGGCCGACCTCATCCCCACCATCAGGTCCCGCGTCCGCACCGTGCGGTTGCGCGTGCCCGCGGTCGAGGAGGTCGCCGAGCTGATCGCGCGACGCGACGACGTGAGCCTGCCCGAGGCCACCCGTGCCGCGCGCGAGGCGCAGTCGCACATCGGGATGGCGCACCGTCTCGCGACGAACGAGGAGGCGCGCGAGCGGCGCCGTCGCACGCTGGAACTCGCCCTCGGCATCCGGAGCGTCGCCGGGGCCGTCGTCGCGGCCGGCGAGCTCGTCGAGGTCGCCACCGCCGACGGCAAGGCGATCACCGAGGAGAAGGACGCGGAGGAGCGGGACAGTGCGCTGCGGTCGCTCGGCATCGAGCCCGGCGGCTCCGTGCCTCCCGGACTCCGCGCGCAGCTCAAGGCCCTCGAAGACGACCAGAAGCGCCGCGCCACCCGCAGCCTGCGCGACGGAATCGACCGCATCCTGGTCGATCTGCTGTCGCTGTACCGCGACATCCTGCTGCTGCAGCTCGGGGTCGAGCAGGAGCCGGTCAACCTCGCGATCTATGCCGACCTGACGGTCGCAGCAGCGCAATCCACGCCCGCGCGCACCCTTGCCACGCTCGACGCGATCACCACGGCGCGCGAGCGCATCGAGGGCAACGTCGCTCCGGCGCTCGCGCTCGAGTCCATGCTCATCTCCGCGGTGCGCGACCCCGCCGCGGCAGGAAAGGACCGCACTCCGTGACCCGCACCCGCATCCCGAATCGCCGCCTCGTGGCCGCGCTGGCCGGCGTCGCCGTCGTGACGACCCTGCTGAGCGGTTGCGTGTCGTGGTTCTTTCCGCCCCAGCCGTCGACGACGTCGACGCCGACGGGCGAACAGGTGGATGCGGCGCTGCAGCCGTTCTACTCGCAGCAGCTGGTCTGGCGCGGCTGCGGCGGCGGAATGCAGTGCACGACCGCCGAGGCGCCGATGAACTGGGACGACCCGGAGCAGGCCACCATCGAGCTGGCGCTCGTGCGGCAGCCGGCGACGGGCGACAGGCTCGGCTCGCTGCTCATCAACCCCGGCGGTCCCGGCGGTTCTGGCTACGACTTCGTTCTCGAAAGCGTCGACTACGCGACGAGCGATCGCCTGCAGGAGCGCTTCGACATCGTCGGGTTCGATCCGCGCGGAGTCGGCCGTTCGTCGGCGGTCTCCTGCTACGACGACCCGGCGTTCCTCGACGACTACAACTACGGGATCGTCGCGGGTGAATACGGCTCCGATGAATGGATCGCGAACCTCGCCCAGGCGAACAAGGAGTTCGGCGACGCGTGCCTCGAGCACACCGGGCCGCTTCTGCAATACGTCGACACGGTCAGCGCGGCGCGCGACCTCGACCTGCTGCGCGCCGTGCTCGGCGACAAGAAGCTCAACTACCTCGGCTACTCGTACGGCACTTTCCTCGGCGCCACCTACGCGGACCTGTATCCCGGCAAGACCGGCCGGCTGGTCCTCGACGGCGCCCTCGACCCGGCGACGACCGACTTCGACGTGACGGCCACCCAGGCCACCGGATTCGAGAGCACGATGCGCGCCTACCTCGACGACTGCATCGGCCGCGAGGGCTGCCCGTTCCAGGCCGGCACCGAGAACGCCATGTCGCAGATCGGCAGCCTGCTCGACTCTCTGCAAGCGAGCCCGCTCACGGCGCCCGACGGCCGCCAGCTCGGTGCCGGGGTCATGTTCATCGCGATCATCCTGCCGCTCTACAACCAGGAGAACTGGCCGTACCTCGACGACCTGTTCACCGAGGTGATGAGCGGTGAGACCGAAACCGCATTCCTCCTGGCCGACAGCTACAACGCTCGCAACGCCGACGGCACCTACTCCGACAACTCGACCGAGGCGTTCGTCTCGATCAACTGTCTCGACTACGTCAGCGACTCGTCGATCGAGACGATGCGCGCGCAGGCGGCAGAGCTGATCGCGCTCGCGCCGGTGTTCGGTCCGCGGATGGCGTACGGGGGCACGTCGTGCGCTGCGTGGCCGTTCCCGGCGACCCGGGTGCGCGAGGCGATCGCGGCGCCGGGCTCCGCCGACATCCTGGTGGTGGGCACGTCGAACGACCCGGCGACGCCGTACGTGTGGGCTCAGGCGCTCGCCGCCGAGCTCGAGAACGGGCACCTGATCACGTATCACGGCGAGGGTCACACGGCCTACAACAAGTCGAACAGCTGCGTTGACGACGCGGTCGACGACTACTTCATCGACGGAACCGTGCCGGAGAGCGACCCCGACTGCTAGGCGGCGACGCCACCACGGGGCGGGGTGCAATATTGCACACTGTGCAACAATAGGAGCATGAGCGACCCCGACTTAGCCATCGCCGACGGCTTTGCCATCGAACCCGGCCTGCGCGAGCGCAAGCGCCTGGCGACCCGCCGCGCGATCCTGATGGCCGCGATCACCGTGGTGCGTGAGCGCGGGCTCGAGGCGGCCACCGTGGATGAGATCGCCCGCATCGCGGATGTCTCGCCCCGCACCTTCTTCAACTACTTCTCCTCGAAAGAGGAGGCGATCGTCGGGGACGGCCCTGAGCTCCCGGGCGAGGAGGCTCAGGAGGCGTTCGTGCGCGACCGCTCCCCGATCCTGCCGGCCATCGCAGCCCTGTTCGCCACCGTGATCACCCCAGCGCTGCACGACCAGGAGATCATCCTGGCGCGGCGCGCCATCACCAAGGAGTACCCGGAGATCGGCGGCCGCCGCTGGGCCAGCATCCACCGGTTCGAAGGACAGCTCACCGAACTCGTCGCGCGCCGTCTGGCCGACGAGGATCCCGCCCTCGCCGCCGACCCGCGCGCCCTCACGAGCCGCGCGCGCCTGATCGCGTTCATCACCATCTCGGCGATGCGGCACGCCTGGCTCGATTGGATGGACGACCCGGGGGAACGCCGCGGCCTGCTCGAGCATCTCGACGACTCGATCCGGATGCTGCCCGAGGTTCTGAGGCCGTCCGGCCCGCGCTGAGTCGGTTATGATTCTGTGCGGACCTGGTGGTCGAGCTTGTCGAGACCAGACCTCCGCCGCCTTAGCTCAGTTGGTAGAGCGA
>JBDSKH010000089.1:0-4044 GCA_039917005.1 Pseudolysinimonas sp. | reverse complement strand
CGCCGGACTCGACCACTGGCGCGAGCTGCCCATCAAGCAGCAGCCCGTCTGGCCCGACGCCGAAGCCGTCGCGGCCGCGTCGACAGAGATCTCGACCCTCCCGCCGCTGGTCTTCGCGGGTGAGGTCGACATCCTGCGTGACCGCCTGGCACGCGCCGCGCGAGGCGAGTCGTTCCTGCTTCAGGGCGGGGACTGCGCCGAGACGTTCGCGGGCGCGACGGCTGACCAGATCCGCAACCGTGTGAAGACGCTGCTGCAGATGGCGGTCGTGCTGACCTACGGCGCATCGATGCCTGTCGTCAAGATGGGCCGGATGGCGGGGCAGTTCGCCAAGCCGCGATCGAACGAGTCCGAGACCCGTGGCGATCTGACGCTGCCGGCCTACCGTGGCGACATCGTCAACGGCTACGACTTCACGCCAGAGTCACGGGCGGCCGACCCGCGACGGCTCGTGCAGGGTTACCACACGGCCGTCTCGACGCTCAATCTCATCCGCGCCTTCACGCAGGGCGGCTTCGCCGACCTGCGGCAGGTGCACAGCTGGAATCGCGGCTTCGCATCCAGCCCGCAGAACCAGCAGTACGAAGGCCTGGCGCGCGAGATCGACCGCGCGGTCAAGTTCATGGAGGCCGCGGGCGCCGACTTCGACGAGCTCAAGCGCGTCGAGTTCTACACCTCGCACGAGGGCTTGCTCATGGACTACGAGCGGCCCATGACGCGCATCGACTCCCGCAACGGCACTCCGGTCAACACGAGCGCGCACTTCCTGTGGATCGGCGAGCGCACGCGCGACATCGACGGTGCGCACGTCGACTACTTCTCTCGCATCCGTAACCCGATCGGCGTGAAGCTCGGGCCGTCGACGACGGGTTCCGACATGGAACGGCTCATCGACAAGCTCGACCCCGACCGCGAGCCCGGCCGGCTGACGTTCATCACGCGCATGGGAGCGGGCAAGATCCGCGACGCCCTCCCGCCGCTGCTTGAGGCCATCAAGAGTTTCGACGCCACTCCGCTCTGGGTCACCGATCCCATGCACGGCAACGGTCTCACGACGCCGACCGGATACAAGACCCGGCGCTTCGACGACGTCGTGGACGAGGTGAAGGGCTTCTTCGAGGCGCACCGTGCCGCAGGCACGCATCCGGGCGGCATCCACATCGAGCTGACCGGTGACGACGTGACCGAATGCCTCGGTGGGTCGGAGCAGATCGACGAGGCCACGCTGGCGACGAAATACGAATCGCTCTGCGATCCGCGCCTGAACCACATGCAGTCGCTCGAGCTGGCGTTCCTGGTCGCCGAGGAGCTCAGCGCCGCCCGCTGACGCGGCCGCCGCTGACGTCGGCAGCGTGGACCATGCTGGTGCGGTGAGCGACTTCGACTTCCTGTACGGCGACTGGACCGTCGTCAACCGCCGGCTGGGCACCCTCTTCTCCGGCAGCGACGACTGGGAGGAGTTTCCGGGCACGCAGCGCGCGTGGGAGTTGCTCGACGGCGCGGCCAACGTCGATGAGAGCGTCTTCCCGACCAAGGGCTGGTCGGGCGCGACCTTCCGGCTGTTCAACCCCGAGACCGAGCTGTGGTCGATCTGGTGGGCGAGCGGCCAGACCGGCACCCTGTTCCCGCCCGTCACCGGGCGGTTCGTCGACGGGCGGGGAGACTTCTACGGCGACGACGAGCACGAGGGGCGACCCATCAAGGCGCACTTCATCTGGTCGCAGATCACAGCCGACTCTGCCCGCTGGGAGCAGGAGTTCTCGGACGACGGCGGCGCGACGTGGGAGAGCAACTGGGTGATGGAGTTGAGCCGCGCCTAGGTGAATTTCACCTTGATCGTGTCGCCGCGATGGATGCCGGCGCCGGCATTCGGATCGGTCGACTTGACCGTCACGAGCTCGGGCGCGAGGTCGGCGCCCTTGTTGTATTCGTACTTGATGCCCAGCTCGTCGAGCTTGGCCCGGGCATCCGCCCAGGTCCAGCCGATGATGTCGGGGACGTCGACCGGGGCCGGGCCACGCGAGAGCTGCAAAGTGACGCTGTCCTCCGGGTGGAGAACCTGCCCCTCCTCAAGCTCGATCACGATGACGTTGCCCTCGGGGATCGTGTCGTGATATTCCTCGCTGCCCGCGGTCGCCGTGATGCCGACGCCGGCTAGCAGTCCGATCGCCTCATCCAGTGTCTTGCCGCTGACGTCCGGGACGGGGCCGGCGGAGACGACGAGCGTCAGCTCCTGCAGCTCGCCGTACGACTCGGCGCCCAGGATGCTGGTGGCCGCATCGGCGCCGAGAACGTCGATCACGGCATCCTTCGGCACCTCGGTATCGAACTGCACGACGGTGCCGGCGAGTGTCCACGGGGCGGCCTCGATCGCGGCTTCCGCATCCGCGACAGGCATGCCGCGCACGATGGCGTCGCCGAAGGGGATGAGCTTCGGACCCGTCGAGATCAGCAGCTGCACAGTCGCGCCCTTGGCGATGGCATGGCCGATCGCGGGATCGGTCTGCGCCACGGCGTCTTTCGGAACGGTCGGCGAGTCGATGATCCCGTTCTCGTCTTTCACCTCGAAGCCGAGATCGACGAGGATCGCCTCCGCCTCTGCGGGGGTCTTGCCCACGATCGACTGCGGGATGGTGACTTTCGAGCCCGGCCCGACACCGAAGTACCAGCCCGTCGTGCCGGCGATCACGGCCAGCACGACCACCATGACGAGCAGCCAGATACCGCGACCGCGCCGCTTCTGGGACGCGACGGCCAGCGCGGCGGTCGAATCGGGCACGGCGGCGGCCGCCGCTGCTCGTGCGGTGGCACGCGACCCCAGGATCTGGGTCTCGGCCTCGGAGGCCGGTGTCGGTGCCGGCGTCGCCGAGGGCAGCACGACGGTGCGCTGGGCGCCGGTCGCGGTGCTCGGCAGCGCCGTCTTGATCAGCGCCTCAGTGTCGTGCAGCTGGTCGAGCATGGTGCGCGCGTCCCGTGGCCGATGCTCGGGGTCCCGCGCGGTCGCCCACAGCACGAGCTCATCGAGCTCTGCCGGGACTCGCGGGTTCACGGTGCTCGGAGTCGGCACCGCGTCATTCGCGTGCTGATAGGCGATCTGCATGGGCTGATCGCCGCGGAACGGCTGCTCGCCCGTGAGCATCTCGTACATCATGATCCCGACGGCGTAGATGTCGCTGCGGGTGTCGGCGATGCCGCGGGTGACGAGTTCGGGGGAGAGGTAGGCGACCGTGCCTAGCAGGGCCGCACCCGTGGCGGTGTTCGCCGTGGCCGCGCGGGCGAGGCCGAAGTCGCCGATCTTGATGCGGCCGTCGTCGGCGAGCAGCACATTCTCGGGCTTCAGGTCGCGGTGCACGATGCCCGCCTTGTGCGCGGCGGCGAGTCCGGAGAGCACGGCCTCGGAGATGTCGAGCGTCTGCTCGGACGTGAGGGAGCCGTACTCCTGAAGGAGATCGCGGAGGGTGATACCCGGGAGGTATTCCATGACCAGGTAGGCCGAGTCGGCATCCTGACCCTGATCGAAGACGTTGACGACGTTCGGGTGCGCGAGACGGGCGGCCGAGCGGGCCTCCTGGATGAACCGCAGCTTGAACGACTCGTCATCGGCCAGATGGCCGTGCATGACCTTGATGGCGACGCGGCGCTCGAGGCGGAGGTCGGTCGCGAGGTAGACGGTCGCCATGCCCCCGCGGGCGATGCGTGAGCGCACCTGATACCGGCCGTCGACGAGACGACCGATCATCGGATCCGTCGTGTTGACACTCACTCTTCGAGTGTAGGCAGGGGTTACCTGGCAGAGCTCTTAGACTCGCCCTCCGGGCGACGATGGTTGCAACACCGTTAACCGAGCTGCGCGAGCCAGGCCCACGCGCTCTTTTCCCATTTGGCGTAGGCGTTCGGGAATGCGGAGATCTGCACTTTCTGGGCCGCCTGGGTCACGGTCAGGGATTGCCATCCCGAGATGTCGAGCAGCCCGCGTGTCGACCCGCGGTTCGGGTTGCTCGGGCCGCCGAAGAACAGGCGCGCGGCGTGCGCGACGTCGAGGAG
>JBDSKH010000088.1:0-3421 GCA_039917005.1 Pseudolysinimonas sp. | reverse complement strand
GGCCCGATCCGGGGCTCGTGGTCCGCACCTTGGGACTCGAGTTCCCCTCCCCGTTCGGGATCGCGGCGGGCTTCGACAAGGACGCCCGTGGCATCCGGGGCCTGGGGCTGCTCGGCTTCGGGCACGTCGAGGTCGGCACGGTGACCGCCATCGCGCAACCGGGCAATCCCCGTCCGCGGCTGTTCCGGCTGATCGCGGACCGGGCGGTGATCAATCGCATGGGCTTCAACAACGCCGGAGCGGCGGCAGCCGTGCGTCGCCTTCGCGCGGCGGGTCGACGCCGCGACCGGCCGGTCATCGGAGTGAACATCGGCAAGTCACGCGCCGTCGAGGTCGACGACGCGATCGCCGACTATCTCGAGAGCACCCGCCTTCTCGCCCCGCTCGCCGACTACCTGGTCGTGAACGTCAGCTCACCCAATACGCCGGGCCTCCGCGGCCTGCAGGAGCTCGACCGGCTCGCGCCGCTGCTTCAGGCGGTGCGGGATGCCGCGGCAGCGACCCCGGTGCTCGTCAAGGTCGCCCCCGACCTGAGTGACGACGAAGCGAGGCGAATCGCCGCTCTCGTCGTGCGCCTGGGTCTCGACGGCATCGTGGCCACGAACACGACGCTCTCGCGGGACGGGCTCCGCACGAGCCCCGCGACCGTCGAGGCTGCCGGAGCCGGTGGCCTCTCCGGTGCCCCGCTGGCACCTCGCGCGCTGGAGCTGCTTCACGTCCTGCGTGCGGCCGTGCCCCCGGGGATGTGCATCATCTCGGTCGGAGGCGTCGAATCGGGCGCCGACGTCGCCGGGCGGCTGGCCGCGGGCGCCACGCTGGTGCAGGGATACACGGCGTTCCTGTACCGGGGGCCGTTGTGGGCGTGGGGGGTCAACAGGGAGCTAGCCGCGTTGCGGCGTGCGGCGAGAGAACCAAGACTCTAAGGAGCTGGGCTGTGCCTTCTTGTTTCCAAGCTTCAGCTTGGAAACTCGCCCCGCTTGACCTGCGGCTTCGGCAGGCGCAGCACGCGCATCTGGATCATGCGCATGAACGCGTACCAGCGCACCCCGCGCTCGACCTTGCCGGCGCCGAACTTCTCCGCGAGCTTGCGCCGCAGCAGGATGCCGACGATCACGCCCTCGGCCGCGACGACGGCGATGGCGCCCCAGACGCCGATCAGCACGTAGGGGGCGATGGCCTCGAAAAAGTAGCTGATGATGACCAGCACGAGCATGGGGAGCAGCACCTCGCCGAGGCTCCAGCGCGCGTCGACGTAGTCGCGCACGTACTTCTTCTGCGGCCCCTTGTCGCGCGCCGGCAGGTACTTCTCCTCGCCGGCGGCCATGCCGGCCCTGGCACGCTCGCGCGACGCCTGCACCTGCGAGCGGGACTGCTTCGCGGCGAGCCTGCGGTCGCTCGGTACCAGGGGGCGCTTGCGCGCCGCCTCCTGCTCCTTGCGGCTCGGAGTCGCGTGTCCCTTGGTGGAGACGACCTCTTCGGCCTCGATGCCGGGTGCGGGTTCGCTGGGGGGAGTCTTCGCCACGGTGGGTTTCCTCGCTGTCGTGTCTCTTAAGATCATCCCATGCCCAAGCACCACGACGCCGACCCGGCAACCACCAGCCCGCACGCCGCCGAACTCCGCGAGGCGGTGCAGGCCGGGCTCCCGGTCGCGATCGCCGAGTTGTCCGATCTCGTGCGGATCCCCTCGGTCTCGTGGGACGGATTCGATCCCGAGCAGGTCGTCGCCAGCGCTGAGCGGGTCGCTGAGCTGGCACGTGGCACGGGCGTCTTCGACGAGGTCGAGATCGTCCGCCTGCCGATGCCGGCGAACGGCGAACTCGGGCTTCCGGCGGTGATCGCCACCCGCGCCGCGCGCAATGGCCGGCCCACCGTCCTGCTCTACGCGCATCACGACGTGCAGCCTCCCGGCGACGATGACCATTGGGATTCGCAGCCGTACGAGCCGACGCTGCGCGGCGACCGGCTCTACGGACGAGGGGCCGCCGACGACAAGGCCGGGGTCCTCGCGCACATCGCCGCCATCCGCGCCCTCACAACCGTCGTCGCGGAACCTGACGTCGGCATCGTCCTCTTCGCCGAAGGCGAGGAGGAGTTCGGCTCCCGCTCCCTCCCCGCGATCCTGGAGCGGTTCCACGACCGACTCGCAGCAGACGCCATCATCGTGGCCGACTCCGGCAACTGGGATCTCGAGACCCCGGCGCTCACCGTGGGTCTTCGCGGCGCCGTGGCGTTCAACCTGCGCATCTCGACGCTCGACCATGCCTCGCACTCCGGCCAGTTCGGGGGAGTGGTCCCGGATGCCATGCTCGCCGCCATCGAACTGCTCGCGACGTTCTGGAAGAAGGACGGCTCCGTCGCCGTCGAGGGATTGCAGAGCCACAAGGCGGACACGCCCGAGTACGACGAGAAGCAGCTGCGCGACGAGACCGGCCTGCTCGAGGGCGTCGAGCCGATCGGCACGGGCGACCTGCTGTCCCGCACCTGGTACCAGCCGTCGATCACTGTGACGGGCATCGATGCACCGAGCGTCAAGAACGCCTCGAACACCCTCATCCCGAGCGTGCGGGTGCGGGTGAGCGCGCGCGTCGCTCCGGGTCAGGACGCCCGCCAGTACTTCGAGGTGCTCGAGGCCCACCTGCTGAAGCACGCCCCGCATGGCGCCCAGCTGGAGTTCGACGGCCTCGACCTCGGTCAGCCCTTCCTGGTCGACACGAGCGGATGGGCGGCGTCCGAGACCCTGGATGCGATGCACGAGGCGTTCGGGAAGGAGCCGGTCCTGATGGGGTCCGGCGGCTCGATCCCGTTCATCGCGGATCTCGTGGAGCGGTATCCCGCGGCTCAGATCCTCATCACGGGTGTCGAGGACCCGGATGCACGCGCCCACAGCCCCAACGAGTCGTTGCACCTGCCCACCTTCGAGCACGCCATCCTCACGGAGGCGCTCCTCCTGGCACGCCTGAATGCACGCGACGGCAGCAGCGCGTAGAATCGGTGACATGACAGACACCACGATCGCGCCCGAGGTCGCTGCCGGCGAGTCCTCGGCCATCGCGATACACGAGGTCGAGCTCACCTCCACCGCCGCCGACAAGGTGCGCAGCCTGCTCGAGCAGGAGGGTCGTGACGACCTCCGCCTGCGGGTCGCGGTGCAGCCCGGCGGATGCTCCGGTCTGATCTACCAGCTGTACTTCGACGAGCGCCTGCTCGACGGCGACGCGACCCGCGATTTCGGGGGAGTCGAGGTCGTCGTCGACAAGATGAGCGTGCCGTATCTCGACGGCGCAACCATCGACTTCGAAGACACAATCCAGAAGCAGGGTTTCACTATCGACAATCCCAACGCATCGGGTAGTTGTGCGTGTGGAGACAGTTTTCACTAGTCCGGCGCGGTAGTGGAGCTCGCGCGTGCAGCGCGCTCCCA
>JBDSKH010000087.1:0-7298 GCA_039917005.1 Pseudolysinimonas sp. | reverse complement strand
CGATCGGGCCTCCGAGTATCTGAACGGCGGCTGCTCCGATGATGAATCCGGAGATGGAGAGGCAGAGGACGGCGACAGTCGCACCGTTCAGCATCGACGACGGCATCCACTGGATACCCCGCCCGGTGACCTGCATGTAGGCGAGCGGCAGCACCAGGCAATAGACGAGGTAGAGGAGGGGCCCGGCGAGCGGGTCCAGGATGACTCGCGGCGATCGAGCGCCGACCAGTTTGGTCACCATGACCGCGATCGCGCCGGATCCGCTGAGCAGGAGGACGACAACCCGAAGTGCTTCGTCCTCCTGACGCGCTGCCAGAACACCAGAGGCAACGGCGGCTGCGACGGTCAGCACCGCCGAGGCCACCAGCAGGCACCGCGCCGGCAGGGACCGACTCGCCCACGAACCGGTCATCACCCGAATCCGCTGCGCAAGACCGCGCATCTCCGCCCGGGAACCGGAGTCGCCGCTCATCTCAGCAGCTTTTCATAGAACTCGATGACCCGTCGCCGATTCGATTCACGGTCGAACTGTTCCGGGAGGCTCATGGAGATCTTCTCGGCCTCGCCGCGATCCAGTCCCGCGCTGATCCCGCGCAGGATGGCATCGGTGTCGGACGCGTCGATGAGATCGATCGGCAGACCCTCGTCGCGCAGGGCACGGAGCTCCGGAAGGTCGCCCGCGACAACGACTGCGCCGCAGGCGATCGCCTCCATCATCGTGATGGGGGTGCCGTCCCAGAATGTCGGCGACACGACCACCTCGGCGCTGCGCATGACATCCGACATCTCCGACCGCGTGAGCTGCCCGGTGAGCCGGATGTGGCGGAGTCGATCGGCACCGTAAGTCGCGAGCAACTCGGCCTCGATCTCCTTCACGCCGACGGCCACGAAGCGGAGATCACTGCGCGTGGCGGAGAGCCGGACCGCCGCTTCGATGAATCCGAGGTAGTTGGCATTCGCCTTGACCTTCCGCGGATAGACGACGACACCTGGCGGACGGTCGTCCTCCAGGTGGAACAAGTCCCGGTCGACGCCGAAGTTGGCGGCCGAGTAGAGCACCCGTACGGATTCGGCCAGCCCGTAACTCCGGGCACGCGCCTGATCGGTGCGCGAATCCGTCTGGAAGCCGTCGATGCGGCCGAACAGCGATCGCATCCACCGGGAGAGAACCGGATCCGTGGCCGCCATCGGCTCGAAGTCGGACCCCCAGGTCGACACCACCCGCGGGATGGCCGTGCGCATCCCGAGCACGGTCAGGCCCTCGTAAGGGATCCGCAGCGCGTGGATCACGTCGGGGGCGAAGCCGGCGATCACCTCGCGAAGCTGGCGTCGACGTGCCCGCAGCCGCGAGAGGCTCATGACCGTGTGCGAGACCTGGCGGGTGCTCGCCCAGCGGAGAAGCCGTCCCACTCCGCGAGGAGGGCGGGTGAGTTCCGCTTCGAGGAATCCCTGGCGGCGCGTACTGATCCAATCGGTCGGATTCACCACGTCGTAGTCGCGCACGAGTTCGCTGCTCACGGCCAGCGCGTCGATGCCGGCGCTGCGGATCCCTTCGATCCAGCCCCGGGCATGAGAGCTTCGGAAGTCGGCGTAGACGAGGACCTTCATGTCAGGGGCTGACGCCGGATGCCGGCCCTCTCATGATGGGTTCCGGCGGTCGCACGGATGACGCTGACGACCCGCCGCGCCATGTCGTTCACGAGGTAGGCGGCGGGCACCTCGGCGGGTCCTGACATGGCGAAGAGCTTCAGCGCCAGGGCGGCCGAATCCAAAATCGATTCCTCATCGACGCCCGTCGTGATCATCGCGCCGGTCTCGATCGCCTCGGCTCGCTCGATCGCATCCCGGACGGTCACGGCGGGGAATCCGAGGATCGACGACTCCTCGCTCACCGTTCCGCTGTCCGACAACACCAGGAGGGCGTGCTGCTGAAGTGCAACGTAGTCGTGGAATCCATACGGCGCCTGCCATCGGATCCGATCGCTGTGCAGATCGGGCTGGGACTCCAGCCGGGTGCGCGTTCGCGGGTGGGTCGACACGATCACCGGGACATCATGAGCGTCCGCCAGAAGATGAAGCGCCCTCGCGAGGATTGCCAGCCGGGCCGGATCGTCCACGTTCTCCTGACGATGGAGACTTGCAAGCAGATAGCGCCCCGCTGTCAACTCCTCGCGCTCGAGGACGTCGCTGCGGGCGATCGCGTCGGCGGCGGATTCCAGGACCTCCCGCATCGGTGATCCGGTCACGAACACCCGCGACGGATGCAGGCCCTCGTTCAGCAGATTGCGTTGAGCGTGCAGCGTGTAGGCGAAGTTGTAGTCGGATACGTGGTCGACCATGCGCCGGTTGATCTCTTCGGGCACATTCTCGTCGAAGGAACGATTGCCTGCCTCGAGGTGATAGACGGGAATCTGCATCCGGCGCGCGATCACCGCGGCGATGGCACTGTTCGTGTCGCCCAGTATCACCACCGCGTCCGGCCGCTCGGCGCGGAGCACGGCCTCCGTCTTCACGAGGACCGAACCGAGCACTGCTCCCAGCGACGAGACGTCGACACCGAGCATGTGGTCGGGGCGCCGGACGTCCAGGTCGCGGAAGAATATCTCGTTGAGCTCGAAGTCATGGTTCTGCCCGGTGTGCACCAGCACGTGATCCGTCACGGCGTCGAGCAGCTTGATCGTGGCCGAGAGGCGGATGATCTCCGGCCTCGTGCCGAGGATCGTCATGACCTTCAGGCGGCCGCTCATGAAACGTTGCCCCCGGTCGATCTGCCCGAAGCGACCCAGTCGTCGAGGTCGGCTTGCACCTCCGGGATGGAGAGGAGCATCTGCTTCACCTGATCACCGTCGAGCTGTTCGACGGTGTGGGAGTCGTAGTCGGCGAAACCGCTCACCGAGCGGTCTCCGGCTTCGAAGTACGGCGTGTAATTGAGCCCGCGGCTGTCGGGCGCGATCCGGAGGAAGTCCCCCATGTCTTCGGCGCGAGCCAGCTCGGCAGCGGTCGCCAGGCTCTCCGACTGCTTCTCGGCGTGACGCTGCCCGATCACGGTCACCTGGGACTCGCCGCCGTAGAGCTCGACCAGTGCATCCGCCAGCGTGCCCACCGAGCACGCGAGCGACTTGCGGATGAACAGGTCCCCTTGCCGGGCGTGCACGAACGCGTGCTCGACGAGTGAGACCGAGTCGGCGAGGGTCATCATGAAGCGGGTCATGTGCGGGTCGGTCACCGTGAGGTCGCGCCCGGTTCTGATCTGTCGGATGAAATGCGGGATCACCGATCCCCGTGAGTACATGACGTTTCCGTACCGAACGCACGACACCGAGAGCGATGCATCCGGGTTGTCGAGGCCGAACGATTGAGCGACCCTCTCCATCAGCGCCTTGCTCATCCCCATGGCGTTGACCGGATAGACGGCCTTGTCCGTGCTGAGGCAGACGAGTGACTCGACCCCCCGGCTGTCGCACGCTCGGATGACGTTGTCGGTGCCGATGATGTTGGTACGCACGACCTCCATCGGAAAGAACTCGCCGCTCGGCACCTGCTTCAGCGCTGCCGCGTGAAATGCGTAGTCGACGCCCCGCGCGGCCCGCTCGACGCTCGAGTAGTCGCGCACGTCACCGATGTACAACCGCAGCCGGGCGTCCTCGAATTCGTGCCGCATGGCATCCTGCTTCGCCTCGTCACGGCTGAGCACGCGGACCTCAGCGGCGCCGTTGTCGAGCAGCGATCGTGCGACGGTGTGACCGAAAGACCCTGTACCGCCGGTGATCAGCACCTTCTTGCCCGTGTAGTCCCTCACCCACGGGCCTCCCACTCGATGATCACGGTCTGAATCCTCGCATAGGTGCGCTCCCCAGCTACAGCGGCCCCGGTACATGGGGGAAGATCGACTTGTGACTCCACAGGTTCTCGTCCTCGGCGGCGTCGGCATGCTGGGCAGCGCCATGGTGGCCGCCCTCCAGGGCACGGACGGACTGCGCGTTACCGCCACATCCCGGTCCGCCGCCAGTGCTTCGCTGGTCCCGTTCCGCTCGTACTCGGTGGGTTCGGACGGGCTCGATGCCCTCGTCGCTGGGCTCGGCCCGGCGGACTACGTCGTGAACTGCATCGGCGTCGTCAAGAGGCGGATCGACGATCGAAGCGTGTCCGACCGGCTCGAGGCGATCCGCGTCAACAGCACATTCCCTCATGAACTCGCCCTCAGGGCGGAGGGGCAGGGCTTCCGGGTCATCCAGATCGCGACCGACTGCGTCTACTCGGGCACGCGCGGCGACTACGACGAATCCGCTATGCACGATCCCGTCGATGTCTACGGACGGACGAAGGGCCTCGGGGAAGTACCCCATGACCTGTTCCTGAACCTTCGGTGCTCGATCATCGGCCGGGAGGTCGCGGATCGGCAGGGTCTGGTCGAATGGCTCCTGTCGCAACCGCGCAACGGGACGATCCAGGGCTACGTGGATCACCGGTGGAACGGTGTCACGACCCCTGCATTCGCAGCGCTCGTCCGCGGTCTGATCCTGGGCGGAACCGAGTTGTCCGGCACCCACCATTTCGTGCCGGCGGACGCCGTGGACAAGAACGAGCTGTCGACCCTCATCCTGGCTGCCTTCGATCGCCAGGACGTCACTGTCGAGCCGACGGTGACGGGGCATGCGATCGATCGCACCCTCTCGACGCTGGATTCCGAACTCAATGCCGCGCACTGGCGGCTGGCGGGCTACGCCGTGCCGCCGTCGATCGCGCAGCTGGTCGCCGCCCTTCCCTGAGGCATCATCGCCCCAGCGCCTCGACTACGGCCGATGCCACCACCTCCGCCGACAGGTGGGCGCCGTAGTACCGCTTGCCGGCCTCCGCGTAGGCGGTCAGCCGGTCTGGCGACGCTCCGGCCATCGAGGTGATCGCCTGGACGAGCGACTCCACGTCACCGGGTTCGGCGACCACTCCGGCATCGGCATCCAGGATGAGGCGGGCGCCGTCGCCTGCGAGCTGGCCGATCATCGGGACCCCCGACGCCAGCAGCGACGCGATCTTGCTCGGCGTCGTGTGGCGAAGGAACGGGCGGTCCGCGAGCGAGACGAGTTGCACGTCCGAGCGCGCCAGGTACCCGGGCACGCGGCTCATCGGTACGCGTCCGACGAAGGTCATGTTGTCGAGCTCGCGCGCCCGGGCTTCGAGGCGCTCTCGTGCGATTCCGTCGCCGACGATGACGAACCCGATGTCCGTCCGGCTCCGCAGGGCTTCGGCCGCCGAGATGAGCGTGTCGAGTCCTTGCACCTCGCCGACGGCTCCGACGTACATCACGGTGAACCGTTCGGCCCAGGGGGCATCGGGCAGGTCGTCGCCGTGCTGGACGGCGGCGAAGAGCGATTCGTCCACCGGATTGGGTGAGTAGACGACGCGTGTGGGATCGAGCCTGGGATTCCGTTCGAGAATGAGGTCACGCGCGCTCCGCGAACTCACCCCGATGATCGTGGCACGGTTCTCCATGGCGCGGACCACTCGAGCGATGCCCTTGGCGATCGCTCGACTTGCCACGCCGCGTGCGAGCATCCCGCTCTCAAGGAGGGAGTCCGGCCACAGATCCTGCACTTGGAGGAAGATCGGGATCTGCCCGCGACGCGTCAGGGCGGACATCGGCAGAGCGACCGTGACCGGGGAGTTGTAGACCCAGACGGCGTCGACATCCCTCAGCGCCGGGCGACCGAAGAGTGTCGCGGACATCGCGAACGTGCCGTAGTTGAGTGCCCGCCCCAGCGCGGATGCGCTGTGGCTCGCGTAGAGCGGCACACGCGTCACGGAGATTCCGTCGACCGTCGTCCGGGAGCGAGGGCGCTGCCGGTACCCCTCGTGGATCCGGCCTTCCGGATAGTTGGGAAAGCCGGTCAGCACCGAGACCTCGTGCCCCTGCCGCACGAACTCGCGCGCGAGAACGCCGGGGATCGCCGCGGGTCCCGGCTCGGGATCGAACCATTGCGACAGCATCCCGAGCTTCACGACGCGCTCTCCCGTGCACCGCCGAGGACATCACGCACACCGGGTGCGACGACGAGACCCGCCGCTCGTGCCCAGGCGGCGTCCTGAGCCTGCCCCAGCCACATGAGCTCGACCCGGCGCACGGCACCGGCCAGCCCGGGGACCACCGCCGCGGCGAGGTAACCGGCGCCGATCACCATCCGACAGACCAAGGCGGGGATCATCCGCGGTCGCCGTCGGCCGGCAGCGACGAGCACGTCGGTGGTCGTCAGGCCCTCCCAGGGCTGCAGCACGATCGCGGGCGTGGAGGTGGGGTGCCCACCTACCGACGCGACGAAGGCGGTCAGTCCGTCGATCGAGCTCACGACCGTCGGACGATCACCCGGCCGGGCCACCGATGCGACCCACGAGCGTGCGAGCTTGCGGAGCCGGATCGTGGTGGGACGCTCGGCTCCCTGGACAGACGTCGCCCGGACGATGACCACCTCGGTAGTCGCGAAGTCCGATCCGAGCAGGAACTCTTCGCCGCGGGCCTTGGACGCCGAGTACGGCGAGAAGGGAGCCCAGACCGGGGACTCGTCCAGGACCGGGGCGCGGCCTTGGACCGCGGCGGAGCTGATGTGGATCATGCGGTCGACACCTGCGAGATCCGCGGCTCGCGCGAGCCAGAGGGGGAGCAGCGCGTTCGCCCCAAACAACGACGCACCCGAGCGTGCCCCGGCGTCGGCGATACCGGCGGCATTCACCACCACATCCACGTCCTGGAGCGTGCGCGCGAACTGCTCGAGCCCCGCGGATCCGGAGATCGCCTGGTCAGCAGCTTCGCGTGATCCGGCGGGGTCGAAAGTGAGACGGGGCGCATTGACCGCGTCCACGTGGATCCCCCGGGACCGGAGCTCTTCGATCAGCGCCCGCCCGACGAATCCGGTGGCCCCGGCCACGACCCAGCGCCGCGATGAAAAGCGTCGCGCGGGATCCTGCGGCCGCACCTGGACGGGCGGATCGGTCACATCGGGGCCGGACCCGAGGATCCAGCGGGGAAGGAGCAGGTAGGCGACGCCGAGGAGCGCGAAACCGGCGAAGGCGACCAGATTCGCAGGCCCGCTTCCCTGGAGGGCGATCAGCCCGATGGCTGCCGCCGCTGCCGAGAAGCCCGTCACGAGGAGCGCCGCCGGCACGTGCCCCATCTTCCGGAGAGCCAGTCGCTGGTAGACGTGATCCCGGTGAGAGGTCGCGAGCTGATCGCCACGCGCCTGTCTCCGCACGAGCGTCGACGACGTGTCGAGCAGGTAGATCAGCACCGGGCCGAGCACCACGGCGAG
>JBDSKH010000086.1:0-5370 GCA_039917005.1 Pseudolysinimonas sp. | reverse complement strand
CCGACGAGGGCGAGCAGTACTCCCATGATGGCACCGAGCCACCACGGTTGCTGGAGCATGAGGGGGGCGAGCACGGCGCCGAACGCGATGGCGACCACGATCGACCCTGCGAAGCCTTCCCACGTCTTGCCGGGACTGATGACCGGTGCCATCTTGTGGCGGCCGAACCTCAGGCCAGAAGCGTAGGCACCGACGTCGGTGAAGACGACGATGATCAGCGAGGCGAGCGTCCACCATTCGCCGTGCTCGGATCCCGTGAGGGCGACGTAGATGCCGGCCATGAACGCGACGTAGACCTGCACGAATGCGCCGGCCCCGACATCCAGGAGCACTTCGCGGGTTCCGGTGCGGTGGCTCGGACGCACGAGTTCGACGAGGCGGTAGACGGTGATGAGCAGGCATCCGGCGAGCAGCGCCAGCCAGAGCCCCTCGACGTGGAAGAAGAACGCGACCGGCATGGCGGCGAGGGCCACGATGGTGGAGGCCACGCGCGGGACGTTGCGGCCGGCGTAGCGCAGCGCGCTCGCGAGCTCGAACGTGGTGAAACCGACGAGCAGGCCGCCGAAGACGATGAACAGCGGTTTCCAGATCAGAAGGCTGACCAGGAGCAGGGCGCCGAGGCCCAGGCCGATGCCGATGGCCGCGAACAGGTTGCGGCCGGTGCGCTCGCGGATCTTCTCGTTCGTGGCGTCGAACTGCGCCTTCGCCTCGCGCACGCCGGCCTCGATGTCGGACCGGGTCGCCTGAGCGCGCGCCTCGATCTCGGCGCGGGTCGGGGGATGCGGTCGCTTCGCCATCAGATCTCGAGAAGCTCGGCTTCCTTGCGCCTCAAGGCCTCGTCGATCGCGTCCACCTGGCTCTTCGTGAGGGCGTCGAGCTCCTTCTCGGCCCGGGCGATGTCGTCTTCTCCGACCTCTTTGGTGGCGTCGATCTCGTCCTTGGCCTTGCGGCGCAGGTTGCGGATGACGACCTTCGCGTCCTCGCCCTTCGCCCGCACGATCTTGACGTACTCCTTGCGGCGGTCCTCGGTCAGCTCGGGCATCGTGACCCGGATGATGTTGCCGTCGTTCGACGGACTCGCACCGAGGTTCGGGAAGTTGACGATCGCGCGCTCGATCTCTTTGAGCGCCGTCTTGTCGTAGGGCGTGATGATCAGGGTGCGCGCCTCGGGGTTCTGCAGGCTCGCGAGCTGCTGCAGCGGGGTCGGCGTGCCGTAATACTCGACCTGGATCTTCTCGAAGAGAGCCGGGTTGGCTCGCCCGGTGCGCACGGTGGCGAAGTCGTCTTTGCAGACGTCGACGGCCTTGCTCATCTTCTCTTTGGCTTCCGCGAGAGCGTCACTGATCACGGTTCGTCCCTTTCGATGATCGGTCGGTCCAGTTTAGGTGGCCGGGATGCGCTGCCGTCAGCGGCCGAAGGCGCTGAGCGCGTAGCTGATGATCCACGCGATGATGATCGTGCCGAGCAGCACGGCGGCCAGCCACCATCCGCGCAACCGCAGCCAGAGCAGGAAGATGGTCGCCGCAATACCCAGGATCGTGATGCCGAGCAGCACGAGTCCGGTCGTCGTGACGGTCTCTCCCCCGCAGGTCCCGGTCGGGCAGTTGCCGAACACCGCGATCCCGAGCAGGCCGATGAGGGCACCCGTCAGGTACGCGCCGATCGAGAGCAGCATGAGCACGATCGAGAGCGCGATGTCCCAGAACTTACGCTCGCGCTTCGGGGCGGGCGCGCCGACATCGGTGCGGTCGACTCCGGATGCGGTGCGCGGCTTCGGGCCGCCCTCGCCGGGCTGCAGCACGGTCGGCTTCACGGGCTCCTGGGGATCGGGGGTGCTCATGCGGTTACCAGGGTTCCGATCTTTTCGCCCTTGAGGGCCTTGGTGATGTTGCCGGCAGGCTCCATGCCGAAGACGACCATCGGCATCCCGTTGTCCATGCAGAGGCTGAAGGCGGTCGAGTCGACGACCTTGAGACCCTGGACGAGCGCGTCCTGGTAGCTGACCCGATCGAGCTTCTTGGCCTTGGGGTTGGTGCGCGGGTCGGAGTCGTAGACCCCGTCGACACCGTTCTTGGCGACGAGAACCTCGACGGCGCCGATCTCGAGTGCGCGCTGCGCGCTCACGGTGTCGGTGGAGAAGTACGGGAGGCCGGCGCCGGCACCGAAGATGACGATGCGGCCCTTCTCGAGGTGGCGCTCGGCGCGCAACGGGATGTAGGGCTCGGCGACCTGCGTCATCGCGATGGCGGATTGCACGCGCACCTGCGCGCCGGCCTGCTCGAGGAAGTCCTGCAGCGCGAGGGCGTTCATGACCGTGCCGAGCATGCCCATGTAGTCGGCCCGTCCGCGGTCCATGCCGCGCTGGCTGAGCTCGGCGCCGCGGAAGAAGTTGCCACCGCCGACGACCACGGCGATCTCGACGCCGCCCTTGTCGTTCTGGTCTTTCGGGGCCGCCTCGGCGATCTCACGGGCGAGGCCGCTGACGATGTCGGGATTCACTCCGAGTGAGCCACCGCCGAACGCCTCACCGGACAGTTTCAGGAGGACGCGACGGCGCTTCGGCATGGCTCCCAGGCTACCGGGTCGGCGAGCGAGGTTAGAGTGACGCCGTGAGCGACTATCAGGTGACACAGATCGGCGGGCTCGACGAGTGGCGCGATCACTTCGGCGGATTCCGCCCGGCGACGTCGCGCGACGGCCGGCGCGTCGTCGACCACGAGCTGACGATGCAATACATGGGGATGACCGCCAACGCCCTCGAGCCCGGCGAGGAGGCGGGCTACTGGCACGCCCATTCGCGCATCGAGGAGCTCTACGTGTTCCTCGAGGGCCGCGGGCAGATGGGACTCGACGACGAGGTCGTGGATGTCGGAGCCGGCTCGGTGGTGCGCGTCGGCCAGGGCGTGTGGCGCACCTGGCGGGCACACCCCGAGTCACCCGGGCAGTTGCGGTGGCTCTGCATCCGCGCCGGGGGCACCGAGTTGCCGGAGTTCCCGGACGACTCGGAGCGCGACGAGGGGCGCCCCTCCCCCTGGTGACCCGGCCCAGGGTGTTGCGTCCTCGTCGCTGTGCGATATAGTACGTGCACGTACTAATATTCCAAGGAGACATCATGTGGACCACCCATCACACCGCTGAGACGGACCTGCCGCGCGAGACCATCTGGACCGCGCTGCGCGAATTGCACGAGGGACGCCGCAACGTCCCCGGAGCCGACCGGTTCGAATTGGACGGTCCGTTCGCCGTGGGCAGTGTCGTGCACGTCACGCCGGCAGGCCAGGACACGTTCGAGTCGACCATCATCGAGCTCGACGAGGGGCTCCGCTACGCCGACCGCACCGAGTTCGGCGACGTGGTGCTCGTCTTCGCCCACGATCTCTCCGACTCCGACGATGGCACTCGAGTCACCCACACCCTCACCATCACCGGAACCGGTGCGGACAGCACCGGGCCGGTTCTGGGACCGCAGATCGCCGAGGATTTCCCCGAGGCGATGCAATCGCTCTTCGCCGCGGCGCGGGACCTCACCGAGCCCGCAGTGTGAGCGGCACCGCGTTTGCGGGGCCGGAGCAGAGCCCCGGATTCGTGCTCTGGCGCGCGACGCTGGTCTGGCAGCGCAGGATCACCGCGGCGTTGGACCCGTTCGGACTGACTCACGTCCAGTTCGTGCTGCTCGCATGCGCGTGGTGGCTCAGCAGAGACGAAGCTCCCCGTCAGGCGGATGTCGCGGCGCAGGCCGGAACCGATCCCGTCATGACCTCGGAGGTGCTGCGCCGGCTCGAAACCAAGGGACTGGTGCGGCGGACCACCGATCCCTCCGATGGCCGCGCTCGGCTCATCGAGGTGACAGCCGAGGGCCTGCGGCTCGCGGAACTGGCAGTCGCCGCGGTCGAGGGCGTCGACGGCGACGTGCTCGGCGAGGTGGATGCGCACGTGCTCGACCGCCTGACGGCGATCGCCGGGCTGTAGACGCGACGAAGCCCGCCCCTCACCGTGGTGATGGGGCGGGCTTCGTTGATCCGGTGGTCGAGCCTGTCGAGGCTTAGGCGCCGACCTTGAAGCGTGCGAAGCCGGTGATGCCGAGCCCGGCATCCTTCAGCACGTTCTGGACCGTCAGCTTGTTGTCGCGGGCGTAGTCCTGCTCGAGCAGGGCGACCTGCTTGAAGAACGCGCCGACCCGACCCTCGACGATCTTGGGCAGAGCCGCCTCCGGCTTGCCCTCGTCGCGGCTGATCTGCTCGACGATGCGGCGCTCGTTCTCGACGTCGCCAGCGGGCACGTCCTCGCGCGCCAGGTACTGCGGGTCAGCGAACGAGATGTGCTGCGCGATGCTGCGCGCGGTCTCGACGTCATCACCCGTGTAGGCGACCACTACGCCGATCTGCGGCGGCAGGTCCTTGCTGGTGCGGTGCAGGTAGACGGCGAACTTGTCGCCGGCGAGACGCACGACGCGACGCAGCTCGACCTTCTCGCCGATGATCGCGGCTTCGCCCTCTATCAGGCTGCCGACGGTAGAAGCCGCCGCTTGCCCTGAGCCTGTCGAAGGGTCCGCGGGTGCGGCGAGCGCAGCATCCACCGTCTCGGCACCCGAGTCGGCGAGCGCACGCACGACGCTGTCGGCGAGCGCCACGAACTTCTCGTTCTTGGCGACGAAGTCGGTCTCGCAGGCCAGCTCGATCATCGTGACGGCGGTCGCACTCTCGACGACGGCGATGACACCCTCGCTCGTGGAGCGATCGGCACGCTTCGCGTTGCCCTTCGCACCCTTGAGGCGCAGGATCTCGACCGCCTTCTCGACGTCGCCTTCGGCTTCGACGAGGGCGTTCTTGGTGTCGACCATTCCGGTGCCCAGGCGCTCACGCAGGGCCTTGACGTCTTCCAGGCTGAAGTTGGCCATGGATGTGTTCCTTACTTCTTGGCGGCGGGCTTGGCGGCCGCGGGCTTCTCGGCTGCCGGCTTGTCGGCTGCAGACTTCTCAGCTGCCGGCTTCTTGGCGGCGGGCTTCTCGGCGGGCGCCTTCTTCGCGACGGGCTTCTTCTCGGCGTCGGTGGCCTCGGCCTCGATCTTGGCCTCGGTCTCGGCGTCGGACTCGGGTGCGTGCTCGGGAACGATGGTCGCGTCTGCGGCGGCCTCGTGCTCGGCGACCACGGCATCCGCGTCGTTCTCCTCGGTCGGGGTCGCCGGCGTCTCGGAGGCGTGCAGCAGCTCGGCCTCCCACTCGGCGAGCGGCTCGACCGCGCTGACGTTGCCCTCGGCCGGAGCCGACTGGTGACGCTGGATCAAGCCCTCGGCGGCGGCGTCGGCGATGATGCGGGTGAGCAGGCCCACCGAGCGGATCGCGTCGTCGTTACCGGGGATCGGGTACTGGAG
>JBDSKH010000085.1:0-7670 GCA_039917005.1 Pseudolysinimonas sp. | reverse complement strand
GAGGTACATGCCGTCTTCAAGCTTGTAGGTCGTCGCGAGCTCCGCAGCCGCGTGACCTCGCTGTTCGCCGATCAGGTTGTGCCAGGTGAAGCGTCGTGAGCTCAGGTAGATGTGCTCGTAGAGGTGGTTCGCGCTGTACCGGAACAACGTCCGCTTGCCGATCAGGTCGCGGGTCGGTGCCGGAAGTTCGACGTCAGCGACTCCCCCGGCGACCCTGCCCGGATGAAAGGACTGCACCACCCGCGTCTCGGTCGTGAAATCTTCGCCTCCGATGACGGAGTGAACGACGAGGGCCCACCCGGATGCCGGAGAAAAGGCCATCGTGATCGTCTCGACCCGGCGGTCGGCGATCGAGAAGTCCACCCAGAAGGCACCGACACCGATCGAGATCGCCTCGTAGTCATCCGTGCTTCCCCCTGCCCAGGCGACACCGCTCGCAGTCCAGGTCACTGTGTCCAGATCGAAGTCGGTGGTCAGGGTTCCGCCATCAGCAAGCGCGACGGTGATCGAGCGGCCGGCGAGCGCGTCGGTGCGCGGCAGGCGGTTGGTGTCGATACCTTCCGCGAAGTCCTCCATGTTCAGCCATTCGGCCGATTCCTGGTCCGTCATGGGGGGAGTCTCCTGCGCCGTCCCCACGGGTGGAACCGTGAGGGCGGCATCATTCCCGCATGGTCAACCCTCATGCATCCCGTGACAACATCGGGTGCGCCCGTGCGGCGAGCATGGAACCAGACGTGAGGAGCTGCGATGACGCGTGCCGCCCCGACCACCTCCCGGCAGGTGGTCTTCCCTCGTGTGGGCGTGATCGAACTCGGCGAGATCGCCGTTCCGGCGCCCGCGCCGGGCGAGCTCCTGATGCGGGTCAAACGCGTCGGAATCTGTGCAACGGACCTCCATCTGCTCGAGGGGCATATCGGGGACCCGTTTCCCCTGGTGCCCGGCCACGAGTTCGTCGGCGAGGTCGCCGCGATCGACGACCAGGCCGCACACGAGCGCGGCCTGTCGATCGGCGACCGGATCGTCGTCGAGATGCTCCTCCCGTGCGGAAGCTGCGCGCGGTGTCGCGAGGGACGGTACAACCTGTGCGACCGCGACGACCCCGCCGGGGGCTACGCGGTCGGGCGGGAGTACGGGATCAACATCCCGCGAACCCACGGCTCCGGCCTGTGGGGCGGTTATGCCGAGATCCTCTCGGTGCCGGCGAACGCGATCGTCCACCGGCTTCCGGCGAGTCTCCCGTGGGACACCGCGGTACTCGTCGAGCCGCTCGCCGTCGCGTTCCGCGCGGTCGATCGCGGTCGAGTCTCCCCCGGAGACACCGTCGTCGTGATCGGCCCCGGGCCCGTGGGGCTGCTCATCGCGGCCGCCGCGAGGTCTGCGGGAGCGGCCCACGTCATCATGGTCGGCACCCGGCCCAGCCGTTTGGAACTGGCACGCCGATTCGGCTGCGACGCCGTCATCAATTCACGTGAAACCGACGATGTGGCGGACGCCGTCCGGGTGGCGCTCGGAGGCGTGCTCGCCGACGTCGCAATCGAGATCGCGGGCGTCGCAGAGGCACAGCGTCAGGCGGTCACCCTCGTGCGCCGCGGCGGGCGGGTCGTTCTCGCCGGAGCGTGCGGGGCGAACGTCGGCGTCGAGTTCCAGGCCGACGAGCAGCTCCTGACCAGGGAGATCGACATCCTGCCCTCGTTCCTGTCCGCTGCAGGCTACGAGCCGTCGATCGCCGCCCTCGAGGCGGGGGCGTTCCCGTACGCCGACCTGGTCACCCACCGATTCCCCCTCGACGACGTCGAGGCCGCCTACGCACTCGTGCGCAGCAAGGACGACAACGTGATGAAAGCGATCCTGGTGCCCGATGAATGACCCGAAGATCTCCAGCGACAGCCTCGACGCCGCGCCCGCAGACAAGTGGCGCACCTACGACGAGTTCGCCGCGGGCATCGACACCTACCGCCTGCCGAGCGCCGACCTGACCGGAGAGACCCTCGCGATCGAGCTCACCGACGGGCCGACGATCCACCTCGAGTTCGTCGATGCCGCGACGGTGTCCTGGACCGCTGACGGCGAGCTGGCCACGGCATCCGGGAACCTCGACCCGTACGACGCGGTCGCCGTGCGGGACGACGTGATCTACCTCAACCTGCCGTTCGCGAGCCGCGCACGAGAGGCGCTCACTCTCGTGTACTCGACGACGACACGGCGGGCGCTGGGTGTGCATTCCGTCATCCAGGCCGAGCACGTCGAGGATGTGCCGCAGGTCAGCCAGCGCTTCTGGTCGGGGATCGTTCTGGGCGGTGACCCGACCGGGTCGGCGCCCGCGGCATCCCGCGACCTGATCGGCAAGCGGAACATATACCGGTACAGCCCGGAGCACCTCTACGAGCACGTCTACATGTCGAGCGAGCGCTACATGTGGCAGTGCCTGCAGGGCGTGCAGCGCGGGCATGGCGACGTCGACCTGTCGACGGTCTGGAAGTTCGACGACGGTCTGTATCTGTTCTGCTTCCGCGAGTTCAAGATCGCGGTGGCCAGCGTCTGGCTGCACGACCTCGGCTACGCGCTTCGCACCACGGGCATCTTCCTCGGACTGAACGGCTCGGGCGAGTCGGAGCATTCGCGCGCCGGCGGCCACATCTACCCGCTCGGGGCGGTCAGCTACCCCGACGTACAGCCCATCTGAGCAACGGAGACACCATGGCACGCACCCCGAAAGACGTCATCGCCGACCACTATGCGGCAGGCGCACGCGGCGACCTCGACGGCATGATCGCCGACTTCGCCGATGACATCGAGTGGATCGAGGCCGCCGGGTTTCCGCTCGCCGGCACATACCGCAGTCCGCAGGCCGTCAAGAACGAGATCTTCATCGGACTCGGCGCCGACTGGGACGGCTGGCATCCCGAGATCGACCAGTTGGTCGCCGATGGCGACACCGTGGTGGCAGTGGGGTGGTACCTCGGAACGCACCGCGGCACCGGCAAAGCGGTACGCACGCGCGTCGCCCACGTCTGGACCGTGCGCGACGAGAAGGTCGTCGCGTTCGAGCAGATCACCGACACCGTGCCGGTGCGCGACGCCGCGAGCTGACCAGCCGGGCTCACGCCAGGCGGTACGCCTGTTCGAGGGTCTCCGGATTCTTCTGCAGCTCTGCGGCGGTCGCGTGGACGACGATGCGTCCCTGCGCCATCGCATAGGCATCGCTGGCCAGGTCGAGGGCGAGGTGCGTGAACTGCTCGATCAGGATCACGCCGACGCCCATGTCTGCAATGCGCCGGAGGGCGGGCACCAGGCGCCGCACCACGATGGGCGCCAGGCCGAGCGACATCTCGTCGATGACGAGGAAACTCGGCTCGCTGACCAGGGCCTGCCCGATGGCGAGCATCTGCTGCTGACCGCCGGACAGCGACCCCGCGAGCTGGTCGCCCAAAGGCGCGAGCTCCTCGAACAGCCAATGCACCCGCGCGATCGCGTCGTCACGATCCGCACGCGGCACCAGAAACGACGCCACGCGCAGGTTGTCGGTGACCGTCATGTCCTTCAGAACACGATGGCCTTCAGGCGCGGTCGCGAGTCCCAGCGCACGGATCGCCGACGGACTCTTGCCGACGAGGTCTTCGCGGCCGATCCTGATCCTTCCCGCCCGCGGCTTCAGGATGCCGGCGAGTGCGAGCACGAGCGAGGACTTCCCCGCTCCGTTGGGCCCGAGCAGGGCGGTGATCGTGCCCGGGTGGGCCGTCAGGTCGACACCGTGCACGACCTCACGGCCACCGCGATCGATCACCATGCCCTTGATGGTCAGGGTCTCGGTCATGCGGGCTCCTCGACGTCGGCGGTACCCAGGTAGGCGCTGCGAACCGCGGCGGACGCCAGCACGTCGGCGGTGCCGCCGATGCCGATGACTCGTCCGAAGTCCAGCACCGCGGTCGTGCCGCACACCGTGGAGACGAGATCCATGTCGTGGTCGACGAGGATCACCAGCGCGCCGAACTCGCCGGGAATGCGCCGGATGAGCCCGATCAGACGCTCGGTCTCCGCTTGGTCGAGACCTGCCCCCGGTTCGTCGAGCAGAACCAGCTTCGGCGCGCCGACCACGGTCTTCGCGATCTCGACGAGGCGCCGTTCGAGCATCGACAACTCGGAACCCGGACGGTCCAGTGCCTCGAGCTCGACGAAGGCGATCGCATCATCGACCGCCGACCGACGCCCCCCGGTGTGTTCGGCGGTGAGTCTCACGTTGTCCCAGGCACTGAGTCCATGGATGACCTGCTCCTGCTGGAACGTTCGGCGCATGCCCCAGCGCGCGCGTTTCGCCGCGTTCATGGCGAGCAGGTCGTCGCCGTCGAAGGTCAGCGTCCCGGCGGCAGGAACCGCGAACCCCGAGAGCACGTTGAAGAAGGTGGTCTTGCCGGCGCCGTTCGGCCCGATGAGACCGCATACGTCGCGCTCGAAGGTCAGCGAGACGTCATTGAGCGGCTTCACGCCGCCGTACACGACAGTGAGGTCTTCGACCACCAGGGTGCCCGTCATCGCGGAGTCCTCCCCGTGCGGCGGGTCTCTCTGACCCCGGCGACCCGAACTCGTATCAGCCGTCCGAGCCCTTGCAGCTGCCCCGCGATCCCCTGCGGGGCGGTGGTGATCGCCTGGATCATTCCCACGCCGAGCAGAACGAAGATGAGGTTGCCATCCACGCCTAGCGCGTTCAGCAACGGCGGCAGGCCTTGCGACAGGAATCCGGCGATCAGGGCGCCCAGCAGCGAGAACGCCCCGCCGATCAGGACGGTCGCGAACAGCAGGATCGACGCCGGCGCCTTGAACGAGATCGGGTCGAGCAGTCCGGCGTTGCCGGCGAGCAGGCCGCCCGCGACCCCCGTGGTCGCCGAGACCACTGCTAGAGCCCAGAGGCGATAGCGCACGGTGCCGATGCCGGCCGCCAGCGCTCCGGCCTCGCTCTGCCGGATCGCCGCCCAGGCACGACCGGGACGGTTGGAGAGGTGGAGCCCGATCACAAGGAACATCAGCGTCGCCACGATGATCACGTAGCGGAAGTAGTCCGGATCGCTCGTCCCCAGCGCGGGCCGCGCGAGCGGCTGCTGCAACACCCCGCCCTCCGCGCGCCCCAAGAAGCCGTCTCCGCCGTTCGGGAAGCCCGTGACGGTGAAGATCACCTCGAACGCCCCGGCGAGCATGAGGGTCACGATCGCTAGGTTCAGCCCGGAGAGGCGCAGCGCCGGGAGTCCGACGAGCACGCCGATTGCCCCGGTACCGACCGCGGCGATGATCAGGACGACCTCGAATGGCAGGCTCGTGGCGTGTCCCACCCGCAACGTGATCCAGCCGCCCACGCCGATGAGCGACACCTGCCCGAGCGATACCAGGCCGAGCCGGCCGTAGAGCAGTGCGATTCCGGCAGCGGCGATCGAGAAGATCGTGCAGACCGTGAAGATGCGGGTCCAGTAAGCGCCCAGCGCCGTGGGCGCGAACGCCAGCACCGCGACGAGGATCACCAGGACGACGATGTTGCGTGGCGAGAACAGCTTGGCGGGATTCCAAGCGGCTACCCGGCTCGAGCGCTGGTGCACGGTCGTCGTGCGTACGGGTGCACTCATCGCGCCACCTCGATCGTGACGACCTTCCGTCGTTGCAGGTACAGGATGACGATGGTCGCGACGACGAACGGCGTCGCGTTGCTGAAGGGCGATGTCGCCGGGAACGCCGACGCGACCGCCTGCACCACGCCGATCACGAGACCGCCGATGAGCGTGCCGACCAGGGACTGGAACCGACCGACGACCACCGCCGCCAGCACCGGGATGACGATGAACGTCAGGAAGACCGGTTCCAGCCGGGTCTGGCTCGAGAGCAGGATCCCCGAGATCCCGCCGAGGGCGCCCGAGACCGCCCAGGCGAGGAGTTCGACGCGGCGCACCCGGATTCCGAGCATCGACGCCAGCTCGCGGTCCGAGGCCAGGGCGCGCATCGAGGTCCCGGTGGGGCTTCGGCGCAGATAGATCGATGTGCCGACCACGATCAGGGTGGCGAGCGCCAGGCAGATGATCTGCGTGAGGGTGATGCGGGTACCGAGATTGAAACCCATCGTGTCGGTCGCGAGCCGCAGGGTGCGTGCCTTGTCGTTCCAGGCGAACAGCATGACGCCGAGCAGGATGAGGGCGAGACCGAGTGTGGCCGTCGCCTTCGTGAGGGTGGTGACCGTGGCCAGGAACGGCCCGGCCAGGAAACCGAAGAGCAGCGAGAGAGCCGTCGCCACGATGATCCCCAGGACGTAGGCCAGGACCGGTTGCATCCTGAGTTCTACGAACTGCCAGGCGAGCATCGCCGACATGGCGCCGAGGGCGCCGTAGCCGAAGTTCAGCACGCCCGTCGTCCGGTAGAGCACCAGCATCCCGACGCCGCTGAGGGCGTACAAGGAGCCGAGCACCACACCGGCGACGACGAAGGGAAGGATCACGTGGGACGACTCTCTCGCTCGGTAGGGCCTTAGCCTGCCAGGCCCTGGGATTCCTCGTCGGCCAGGATCGACTCGAGGGCGGGGTCGCCGGAGTCGATGCAGCCGGTGAGTTCGGTGAAGACGCCATCCGTGATCTCCGCAGTGCGCGTCGAGTGGTTGGCGTTGTGCTCATCGGACTCGCCGAAGTACCAGGGGCGGCACAGCAGGTCGGACTCGTAGTTGGTGATCCCGAGCATCGCCGCAGACACCGTCTCGCGCGTGATATCCGCGGGATCGAGCTCGAGGAGCGCGTCCGTGAACATCTTGGCCGCGAGGAAGCCGGCCTGGCTGAACGTGTCGCGAGGAGCACCGTCGACCGCGTAGGAATCCATCACGGACTTCCACAGCTCGTTGTCCGGGGTGTCGGTGTCGACCAGCTGCAGCTCCGAGTTGGCGACGAAGCCCTCCCAGTACGCGCCGATCTGGGTGCCGAACTGAGCGTCGTAGCACGACGCCGTGCAGGTCCAGACGATGTCGCCACGAGCATCCTGCTGCTCGACGGCGGCGAGGATCGCCGCCGTGATGGGACCCGGGTCGACGATGATGACCGAGGTGGCACCGGAGTCCTTGATCTTCTGGATCAGGGGCAGCCAGTTGCTCTCGTCCGGAGCGGTCAGCTCGGTGCCGACGATGTTGATGCCGTTGGCCTCCGCGTATTCGAGGATGCCTGCCGCGACCCAGTCACCGTTGCCCTGGGTGTTGAGGCCGACCTGGAAGACGGCGTCAGCCTTGCCCTCCTGCTCGAGCCACTGCAGGAGCTGGATCGCGCTCTGCCGCGGACCGGCGTTCACCGGAGCGATGTTGCTCGAGCTGAAGCACGCCTGGGGAACACCCACGCCCGTGATCGAGTAGAGGTCACCCTTGGCGTACTCGGCGTTCGCGACGTCACAGCCGATGAAGGTGGCGTCGCCCACCAGGCCGACGATGTTCTCGTCGGCGGCCAGGCCGGCAGCCAGCTGAGCGGTCTTCGTGGGGTCGAGCTGGTCATCCTGGTAGGCGTAGTCGATCGGACGGCCGTTGATGCCGCCGTTCTCGTTCACGCAGTCGAAGTAGGCCGCCGCGGCCTTGGGCGCCGACGAGAAGTCGACTCCGCCGGTCTCGGTCGCGATGGCGCCGACCTGGATCGGGTCGCCGGTCGCGGTCTCGCCGTTGGCGAGCCCGC
>JBDSKH010000084.1:0-3884 GCA_039917005.1 Pseudolysinimonas sp. | reverse complement strand
GGGCACGACCCCGCGTGCCGCTCATGTGCTGATCACGGCCGAGCCGAACAGCGCGGGTCTCGTGGTCCTCGACAGCCGAGGTTCCGGGCATCTTTCCGAGAACGTCGAGATGCTGGTGGGGGAGGGTGCTCACCTCACGGTCGTCACCCTGCAGGAGTGGGATGCCGACGGCATCCATCTGGCCAGCCATTTCGCCCGCATCGAGCGAGACGCCCGCCTGAAGCACATCGTCGTCTCGCTCGGGGGTGGAATCGTCCGGATCAACCCGACGGCTCATCTCGTCGGGGCCGGTTCCGACGTCGAGATGCTCGGCGTCTACTTCGCCGATGCCGGCCAGCACCTCGAGCACCAGGTGTTCGTCCACCACGACGCTCCCAAGTCCAAGAGCCGGGTCACCTACAAGGGTGCGCTCAACGGCGAGGGGGCTCGCACGGTGTGGATCGGCGATGTGCTCATCGACCGCACGGCCCCGGGCACCGATAGCTACGAACAGAACCGAAACCTGGTGCTCAGCGAGGGCACGCGCGCCGACTCGATCCCGAATCTGGAGATCGAGACCGGCGACATCGCCGGCGCCGGGCACGCGAGCGCCACGGGCCGCTTCGACGACGAGCACCTGTTCTACCTGCGGTCGCGTGGCATCCCGGAAGACGAGGCGCGTCGTCTGGTCGTCCTGGGCTTCCTCAGCGAGATCGTGCAGAAGATCGGTGAGCCCGAGCTCGAGAGCCGCCTCGCACTGGCACTCGAAGCCGAATTGGAAGGTGCCGCATGACCGCGACGAAGGTCTTCCCGCTGAGCGAGCTCGTTCCGGATGCCGCGAAGCGCGTCGTACTCGACGGCGTCCCCGTCGCTGTGGTCCTCGACTCCGCGGGAACCGTGCACGCGATCGGCGACACCTGCACGCACGGCGACATCTCCCTGAGCGAGGGCTTCGTCGAGGACGACACGCTCGAGTGCTGGGCGCACGGCTCCAAGTTCGAGCTGACCACCGGCAAGCCCCTGAGCCTCCCGGCCTACGAGCCGGTCCCCGTCTTCGCGGTCGAGATCATCGACGGCGACGTCTACATCGATACCGAATCGAAAGCCATCTCATGAGCACACTCGAAATCAAGGGTCTGAAGGTCTCCATCGAGACCGACCAGGGCACCAAGCACATCCTCAAGGGCGTCGACCTGACCATCAACGACGGCGAGATCCACGCGGTCATGGGTCCGAACGGCTCCGGCAAGTCGACGCTGGCGTACACGATCGCCGGTCACCCGCGGTACAAGGTCGAAGGCGGCAGCATCACCCTCGACGGCGAAGACGTGCTGAAGATGACGATCGACCAGCGTGCGCGCGCCGGCCTCTTCCTCGCGATGCAGTATCCGGTCGAGATCCCCGGCGTGACGGTCACGAACTTCCTGCGCACGGCAAAGACCGCGATCGACGGAGAGGCCCCCGCCATCCGCGGCTGGTCGGCGTCGGTCAAGGAGTCGATGAAGAACCTCCGCATGGACCCCGAGTTCGCGGCCCGCAACGTCAACGAGGGCTTCTCGGGCGGCGAGAAGAAGCGCCACGAGATCCTCCAGCTCGAGCTTCTCAAGCCGCGATTCGCCGTTCTCGACGAGACGGATTCGGGTCTCGACGTCGACGCGCTCAAGATCGTGGCCGAGGGCGTGAACCGGGCCAAGGAGAACACCGGCCTCGGCATCCTGCTCATCACCCACTACACGCGCATCCTGCGCTACATCACGCCCGACTTTGTGCACGTCTTCGTCGACGGCAAGGTCGCCGAAGAGGGTGGCCGTGAACTCGCAGATCGCCTCGAGGACGAGGGCTACGACCGTTACCTCGTGGCCCAGGCGTAGGCCCGGCTCAGCGCGTACCCTGGAATCATGCCCACGACACTCGAGCCGAAGCTCTTCGACACGATCGAAGAGGGCCTCAAAGATGTCATCGACCCCGAGCTCGGGGTCAACATCGTCGACCTCGGCCTGATCTACGACCTGGCCTGGGATGACGAGAACGACGCGCTCATCGTCTCGATGACGCTCACGTCGGCCGGCTGCCCCCTCACGGACGTCATCGAGGAGCAGATGGGCCAGGCCCTCGACGGCATCGTCGAACGCTTCCGCATCAACTGGATCTGGATGCCGCCCTGGGGCCCCGAGAAGATCACCGACGACGGGCGCGACATGATGCGCGCCATCGGCTTCGCGATCTAGCTGCCTGAGGAGCGCCCGGCTTCGCCGGACGCGTCTCGAAGGCCCATCGCCTCCACGTCGTCGGCGAGGTCTGAGATCGACCTGGTCGCGTCGAGTTCGATATCGCATGTTCGTCGCAAGAGGGGTTCGACGTCCCGCAGGTTGCGCGAGATCTCCGCGCGATCCTCGGGCGTCGACCCGTAGGAGTTGTTCGTGCGTTCTTCAACCCGGCGCAGGATCACGGCCTCCGGTGCTGCCAGCAGAACCACCGCGTCGAACGGGAACTCGCCCTGGTTCGAGACGCAGCCGGCCAGGAACACCGGGGCGGTGCCGGGCTCCGCGAACAACGCCCGCATCCGCTCGGCGTCGAACACCAGCTCCGAACCGTCGGCCGACGGCACCTGCCAGCCGTCGTAGTCCGTGTCGACGGTCCGGTATCCGCGGGTCGCCAATTCGTCCAGGACGGAGGTCGTCCCCGTCCCGGACATGCCGGTCACGAGGACGACGGGCATGTCGTCGTCAGTCCGTGCGCTTCTCGAGTTTGTTCGCGCCGAACCAGGCGAGCGGAAGCAGGGCCGCGGCGACCAGGGCCTTCACGATGCCGCCGATGACGAAGGGCCAGAGGCCGTACTCGAGGGTCAGATCGACGCCGATACCGAGGGAGAACGCCAGCCAGGGCAGGCCGAAGGCGAACACGACAAGCGTTCCGCCGGCGAAGGTCGCGAGGGCCTTCAGGATCTTGCGGTCCCATTCGCGCTCCGAGAGCCATCCGACCAGGAACGCCGAGGCGATGAATCCGATGATGTACCCGCCCGTCGGCCCGGCGATCACGTCGAAGCCGCTGTCGGCCTCGCTGAACCACGGGACGCCCAAGATGCCGAACGCGGCGTACACGGCGAGGGCGAGCGCTCCCCGGAGGCTTCCGAGAGTCGCCCCGACGAGCAGCACGGCGAGTGTCTGGCCGGTCACGGGTACCGGCCACAGCGGGATGTACACCTGGGCGAGACCGCCCACGAAGGCGGCGCCGAGGACTACGAGCGTCGCATCGACGACGAGGTGCCGGGGGAACACACGATCCGCGAGGACGAGGCGGCGGGGGGCGGACGGGACGAGCGCGGTCATCGGCTTCCTTAGAGGTCGGGGAGGGGTGGGGAGCCGGAATGAACGGCTGCTCCCGACCGTTAGACTAGCGGGCTGGCCCACTCGGGCCCTTGTCGAAACCCTCCGAAAGAAACAGGCCGTCATCGTGCTCGCCGTGCAAGACCTCGAGATCCGCGTCGGCGCGCGCCTGCTCATGGAGGATGTGGCGTTCCGCGTCGACAAGGGGGACAAGATCGGCCTCGTCGGGCGCAACGGCGCCGGAAAGACGACGCTCACGAAGACGCTCGCAGGGGAGTCGAAGCCCGACGGTGGCACCATCACCCGCACCGGCGAGATCGGCTACCTCCCGCAGGATCCGCGAGCGGGCAACCTGGACGACACGGCGCGCACGCGCATCCTCGATGCGCGCGGCCTCGGCCGCATCGTGCTGCAGCTGCAGCAGTCGACGATGGATATGGCCAGCACGGATCCCGCTGTCAGCGAGGCGGGCATGGCCGCCTACGCGAGGCTCGAGGATCGATTCCTGGCGCTCGGCGGGTACGCGGCCGAAGCAGAGGCGGCAGCGATCGCATCGAACCTCGCGCTGCCCGACCGCAT
>JBDSKH010000083.1:0-4168 GCA_039917005.1 Pseudolysinimonas sp. | reverse complement strand
CGCGATGATCCCGAGAACGCTTCCGCCCAGGAAGTGGAGGGTCGCGGGCAGGACGTCGGGGCGCTGAGGGAACCCGCTGGTGTCCGTCGATGAGTAGGTGGTCGCGAAGAGCGCGATGAGAACGGATGCCGCCAGCCCGGCAAGCAGGACGATCACGGCGAAGGTCAATGCCGTGCGTCCGAGCTTGGGGTCGCCCGGGGCGGTCCGTGGCGCCACGGAGGGCGCGACTGAGGATTCGGGGGTGTCTGACATCTCCACAGTGTGGCGAGCAGGCGGGTTGCGACGCAACCATCGCGAAAGAGGTCGTCGGCGGCCGGACTAAACTCGGGAATCGTGCCTGACACTCCCGCGATCACCGAGAAGTCCGTCGGTGCTGCCGTCGATGCCGCGCTCGCCGCGATCACATCCGCCGACGATTCCGCGACGCTGAAGGCCGCTCGCGCGGCGCACGCGGGAGAGCACTCGCCGCTCGCGCAGCTCAACGCGACGCTCCGTGACGTCGCCTCCGATCAGAGGGCCGCCGCCGGCAAGCTCGTGGGCGAGGCACGTGCACGCGTGAACACGGCGCTCGCCGCGCAGGAGGCAACGGTCCTCGCTGCGGAGGAGACCGCTCGCCTCGAGAGCGAAGCCGTCGACGTCACCGAGGTGCCATCGCGCTGGCGGGCCGGCGCACGGCATCCACTCTCGCTTCTCATGGAGCAGATGAGCGACCTGTTCATCTCGATGGGCTGGGAGATCGGCGAAGGCCCCGAGCTAGAGCACGAGTGGTACAACTTCGACGCCCTGAACTTCGACGAAGATCACCCGGCGCGCGCGATGCAGGACACCTTTTACGTCGACCCGGTCGAGCGCCATCTCGTCATGCGCACGCACACCAGTCCGGTGCAGATCCGCTCGCTGCTGACCCGCGAGCTGCCGGTCTACGTCGCCGCCGTGGGCAAGACATACCGCACCGATGAGCTCGACGCCACGCACACCCCGGTCTTCCACCAGATCGAGGGCATCGCGATCGACAAGGGCCTCACCATGGCGCACCTGCGCGGCACGCTCGAGCACATGGCCCGTGCCATGTTCGGCGAGGGTGCGCAGATCCGGCTGCGACCCAACTACTTCCCGTTCACCGAGCCGAGCGCCGAGATGGACGTCTGGCAGCCGAACGCCAAGGGCGGCGCCCGCTGGGTCGAATGGGGCGGCTGCGGGATGGTCAACCGCAACGTGCTGCGTGCGGCCGGCATCGACCCCGAGGTCTACCAGGGCTTCGCGTTCGGCATGGGCATCGAGCGCACGCTGCAGTTCCGCAACGAGATGAACGACATGCGCGACATGGTCGAGGGCGACGTGCGCTTCTCGCAGCAGTTCGGGATGGTCGTCTGATGCGCGCGCCGATCAGCTGGCTCGCCGAATGGGTCGACCTCCCCGAGGACGTCACCTTCGAGCACCTGCACGCCGCTCTGGTGAAGGTGGGGCTCGAAGAGGAGGACGTCCACACGCTCGAGGTGACCGGTCCCGTGGTCGTCGGCACGGTGCTCGAATTCGCCGACGAGCCCCAGTCGAACGGCAAGACCATCCGCTGGTGCCAGGTGGATGTCGGGGAACCCGAGCCCCGCGGCATCGTCTGCGGCGCCCACAACTTCCAGGTCGGTGACAAGGTCGTCGTCTCGCTGCCCGGTGCCGTTCTGCCCGGACCCTTTGCGATCTCGGCCCGCAAGACCTACGGCCACGTCTCCGATGGCATGATCGCTTCGGCGCGCGAGCTCGGGCTCGGCGACGAGCACGACGGCATCCTCCGCCTGACGGAACTGGGGCTCGACCCCGAGCCGGGCGTGGATGCGATCGCTCTGCTGGGTCTCGACGATGCGGCCGTCGAGGTCAATGTCACCCCCGATCGCGGCTATGCGTTCTCCATCCGCGGCATCGCCCGCGAGTACTCCCATTCGACGGGCGCGGTCTTCCGCGACCCCGCCGACGCGGTCGAGGTCGTGGATGCGACCGGCTACGACGTGACGATCGACGATCGCGCGCCGATCCGCGGGCATGCCGGGTGCTCGGTGTTCACGGCTCGCGTGGTGCGCGGCATCGACCCCGGCCGTCCGACCCCGCCGTGGATGGCATCCAGGCTGCGTCTCGCCGGCATCCGGTCGATCTCGCTGCCCGTCGACATCACGAACTACACGATGCTCGAACTCGGGCAGCCGATCCACGGCTACGACCTGGCGAAGCTGCAGGGCGGCATGATGATCAGGCGCGCGGCGAAGGGCGAGAAGCTCGAGACCCTCGACGGAACCGTGCGCACCCTGGATGTGACCGACCTGGTCGTCGCGGACGCGTCCGGCCCGGTGGGCCTCGCGGGCGTGATGGGCGGCGCGAGCACCGAGATGTCGGCAACCACGACCGACGTGCTGATCGAGGCGGGGATCTGGGATCCGGTGACGATCGCCCGCACGGTGCGCCGCCACAAGCTGCCGAGCGAGGCCGCGAAGCGGTACGAACGTGGAGTCGACCCGAAGATGTCTGCGGTCGCGGCGGCCCGGGTGGCTCAGCTGCTCGTCGATCTCGCCGGCGGCACGGCCGACACCCTCGGCGCGCGCTACGACGAGTCGAAGCCGCCCGCGCCGATCGAACTGGCGCTGAGCCTGCCGACGGCCATCGTCGGCGTCGAATACACGCCGGAGCAGATCACCTCGACGCTCGAGCTCATCGGGGCCACGGTCGTCCCGTCGAAGGGCAAGGTCCCCTCGGTCACCGTCACGCCGCCGACCTGGCGCCCCGATCTGACCGACCCTCCGACTCTGGTCGAGGAGATCGCCCGCATCATCGGGTACCACGAGATCCCGTCGATCCTGCCGGTGGCACCTCCGGGTCGGGGTCTGACCCGGGCGCAGAAGGCGCGACGCCGGGCGGCACAGACGCTGGCGGCCGCCGGCGCGACCGAGGTGCTGTCCTACCCGTTCCTGTCCGAGGCGACGGTCGATCGATTCGAGCCCGGAGCCACCGCCATCCGGCTCGCCAACGCCCTCGATCCGCAGCTCTCGCTGCTGCGCCGCACGCTCTTGCCCGGATTGCTCGAGACGGCACGGCGCAACCTGTCGCGCGGTCTCACCGACCTGGCGATCTTCGAGATCGGAACGGTCTTCCGTCCCGAGGCCGGCGTCGCGCCGGGCACCGACTTCATCCCGGTCGGAGCCGAGCGCCCCGACAAGGAGACCCTGGCGAAGCTCGCGGCGGGCATTCCGCCACAGGGGTGGCGCGTGGGCGCGCTGTTCCTCGGCGACGCCTCGCCCAAGCAGCCCGGCGCCGCATCGGTGCCCGCGAGCCTCGCCGATGCCCTCGACGCTGTACGCCAGCTGGCTCTCGCCCTCGCGGTCGATCCCGTCATCGCGACGGGATCGCATCCCGCTCTCCACCCCGGCCGCACGGCCGAGGTGCGCGTGGGGGACCGGGTCGTGGGCTTCGCCGGCGAGCTGTTGCCGTCGATCGCCGCCGATCTCGATCTGCCGAGGGTCGTCGCACTCGTCGAACTCGATCTCGACGCGCTCATCGAACTCGGCGCGACCGAGATCGCGGCCGCACCGATCGGCACGCTGCCGGCCGCGACCCAGGACCTGTCACTCGTGGTGCCGATCGGCATCCCCGCCGGCGATGTTCTGAAGGCCGTCGTCGAGGGAGCAGGAGACCTGCTCGAGTACGCCAGGCTCGTCGACGACTACCGGGGGAGCGGCGTGCCCGAGGGGAGCAAGTCCATCACCCTCGCGCTGCGGTTCCGGGCCGCCGACCGCACCCTGACCGCGGCGGAAGCGACCGAGGCGAAGCTCGCCGGCGCGGCGCTGGCCGGCAAGCAATTCGGCGCGACCATCCGCGAGTAGGGAAACGGGGCGAATACGGTCATTCGGGGCAAATGCGTACGCCCCGTTTGTCCGTATTCGCCCCGTTGGGCGTCAGGCAGCTACTTCTTGCCGGCACCCAGCAGGCCGCCGAGCAGGTCGCCCGCGATCTCCTGGCCTTGCGGGCTGGACAGGAGTCCGCCGAGCAGGTCGCCGATACCGCCGCCGGACGACGACTCCTCCTTGGGAGCTGCCGCCGGAGCCGCCGTCTCGCCCTTGCCGCCGAGGAACTGGCTGGCGAGCCACGAGAGCACGATCGGGGCGACGATCGGCAGGATCTGCTTGAT
>JBDSKH010000082.1:0-13222 GCA_039917005.1 Pseudolysinimonas sp. | reverse complement strand
TAATGTCGAATATGCTCCCGAATATCACCCAATGTCAAGAGCCGATCTGAAGATCGGGTGTCATGGCCGCATAATGAGACGACTCGTGGGCGATTCGGCACGATTCGAGGAAGGGAACGATGGGGATCCAGGCGATCGATCGCGCGGCGGCCGTGTTGTCGTCCCTCCAGGGCGCCCGTCACCTGGGGATCACCGACCTGGCCGCGGCGCTGGACCTGCCGCCCTCGACCGTGCACGGCATCGTCAAGTCCCTGGCCCAGCATGGGCTCGTCGCGAAGGAGCCCAACGGCCAGCGCTACATGCTCGGTCCCGCTCTGCTCAAGCTGTCGAACGTCTACCTCGACACCCTCGACGTTCGCGCCCGCGCGATGCGCTGGACCCGCGAGCTCGCTCGGCGCACCGGTCTCGCCGTGCGCCTGGGTGCCGAGCTCTTCGACGAGGTCATCATCATCCACCACAACCGCCGCCCCGACGGCAGCCAGCAGATGCCCGAGACAGGGCAGTCGATACCGGCACACGCATCCGCGATGGGCAAGATCCTCCTCGCCTATGACGCGGAATACGCCGGAGTCGTGATGGCCAAGCCGCTGCGCAGCCTGACCGGTGACACCATCACCGATCCGGCCACGCTGACCCTGGCGCTGGCGCAGATCGCCGAGCGGGCACTCGCGACCGAAGAGGACGAGGCTGTGCTGGGCGAATCCTCGATAGCCGCCCCGGTGGTGGATGCCAGCGGCGCTGTGATCGCAGCCGTCGCGATCGTGCTCCCGACCAGCGAATGGCCGCCGGAGGACAACGTGCTGAACGATCTGCGCGAGACGGCCCGCAACATCTCGCGAGAGGTCGGCGCCACCGCCTGGCCGCCACCGCCATCACACTGAATCGACGCGTCACGCCAGGCCGTCGGCGGCCCCGCGCCCGGCCTCGGATGCCTTACGCAGGAAGTCGACGATCAGCGCGAGCTCCTGGTCGGTGTATCCCGCGGTGACCTCGTCCATGGCGCGCGTCATTCCCGCGTAGTGGCCGAGCAGTTCGCCGATCCGGGCGGGGACGGACCGGATGACGACGGCACGACGGTCGGCGGGGTCGCGTTCACGCACGATCCACCCTCCGGTCTCGAGCCGGTCGAGCACGCCGGTCAACGTCGCAGGGTGAAGACCCGCAGCGCGGGCCAGGGCCGTGGGCGAGATGCCGCCGGCCTGGGAGATCAGGTCGAAGCAGTCCAGATCGATGTCGCGCAGGTCGATGCGACCGCTCACCTGGTGGTTGAGGCGCGCGAGTTCGACGCGGAGTTCACGCATGCTGTCGCGAACGTCTCGCTGGGCGCGGCGTCGGCGCTCTTCTGGTTCGGTAGTCATATGATACGGTTTTCGTAATGTATGGATTCCTGAATCAAGAGTAGTGGAGCAGCCATGAGAATCACGATCTTCGGCGCCAACGGACCCACCGGCCGCGTCACCACCCGCAACGCACTCGCCGCCGGCCACCACGTCGTCGCCGTCACCCGTCACGTGGAGGACTTCCCGGTCGCCGGCGAGCGACTCACCGTCGCGGCCGCAGATGTCCACGACCCCGTCGCCACGGCATCCGCCATCGCCGGCGCCGACGCCGTCATCTCGACCCTCGGCGTCCCCTTCGGGCGGCGCCCGGTCTCCGTCTACTCACGCGGGCTGATCAACATCGCCAACGGAATGCGCGCCCACGGGGTCAGGCGACTGGTCGCCGTCACCTCGAGCGTCATCGACCTGCAGCCCGATCCGAGGAACAGCTGGTTCTTCGAGAACGCCGTGCAGCCGTTCGTCATCAAGGTGCTCGGACGCACGGTGTACGACGACATGCGACGTGGCGAGGCGGCCGTGCGGGCCAGTGGGCTCGATTGGACGATCGTGCGCCCGTTCGGCCTCTTCGACACCGAGACGACGAGCGACTACCAGATGTCGGAGCGCCCGATCCACGGACGGTTCACGTCGCGCGCCGACCTGGCCGACGCCCTGCTGCGGATGGCGACCGGCGACGAGCACATCGGCGAGGCCGTGGAACTCGTGACCACCGAGAACACGCCCCGGTTCATCGACTTCCTGCTGAAGGAAGCGCGCTAGCGCCTTACAGGCCCGCGATGATCGCCCGCATCAGGTCGGCGGTTTCGCTCGGCGTCTTGCCGACCTTCACCCCGGCGGCCTCGAGGGCCTCCTTCTTCGCCTGAGCGGTGCCCGCAGAGCCCGACACGATCGCGCCCGCGTGACCCATCGTCTTGCCCTCGGGTGCCGTGAAGCCGGCGACGTAGCCCACGACGGGCTTCGTGACGTTGGCCTTGATGAACTCGGCCGCGCGCTCTTCAGCGTCGCCGCCGATCTCGCCGATCATCACGATCGCCTTGGTTTCGGGGTCGTCCTGGAAGGCCCGGAGGGCGTCGATGTGGGTCGTGCCGACGATGGGGTCGCCGCCGATGCCGATGGCGGTCGAGAAGCCCAGGTCGCGCAACTCGTACATCATCTGGTAGGTCAGGGTGCCCGACTTCGAGACGAGCCCGATAGGCCCCTTGCCGGTGATGTTGTTCGGGGTGATGCCGACCAGCGACTCGCCCGGCGTGATGATGCCGGGGCAGTTGGGGCCGATGATGCGGGTCGTGCCGGTGGCCTTCGCGTGCGCCCAGGCCTCAGCCGAGTCCTGCACCGGGATGCCTTCGGTGATCACCACGAGCAGGCCGATGCCCGCGTCGATGGCCTCGATCATCGCGTCCTTGGCGAAGGCCGGAGGCACGAAGATGATCGAGGTGTCGGCTCCTGTCTCGGACATTGCCTCGGCGACGGTGCCGAACACGGGGAGCGTGACGCCGCCGTCGTGCTCGACGGTCGTGCCGGCCTTGCGCGCGTTGACGCCGCCGACGACCTGCGTGCCCGCCTTCAGCATGAGCGCGGTGTGCTTGGTGCCCTCGCCGCCCGTGATGCCCTGGACGATGACCTTGGATTCCTTGGTGAGGAAGATCGACATGTTCTGTTTCCTTGATCTCGGTTTCGAGACGCGTCCGCTGAGCGGTCGCTCCTCAACCAGCGATTGACGCGAGTTCGGCGGCCTTGTCGGCGCCTTCGTCCATGGTGTCGGCGAGAGTGACGAGCGGGTTCGCGGCGTCGTTCAGGATGCGGCGGCCCTCCTCGACCTTGTTGCCGTCGAGTCGAACGACCAGCGGCTTCGTCGCCGAGTCGCCGAGGATCTCGAGGGCCTTCACGATGCCGTTCGCGACCGCGTCGCACGACGTGATGCCGCCGAACACGTTCACGAAGACGCTCTTGACCTGCTCGTCGCCGAGGATGACGTCGAGTCCGGCGGCCATGACCTCGGCCGAGGCCCCGCCGCCGATGTCGAGGAAGTTGGCCGGCTTGACGCCGCCATGCTTCTCGCCCGCGTAGGCCACCACATCCAGGGTGCTCATCACGAGCCCGGCGCCGTTGCCGATGATGCCGACCTCGCCGTCGAGCTTCACGTAGTTGAGGTCGTGCGCCTTCGCCTTGGCCTCGAGGGGATCGGCGGCGGCCTTGTCTTCGAGCGCCTCGTGCTCCGGGTGGCGGAACTCGGCGTTGTCGTCGAATGTGACCTTGCCGTCGAGGGCGATGATCTCGCCCGAGCCGGTGAGCACGAGGGGGTTGACCTCGACGAGCGTCGCGTCTTCCTTGTCGTAGACCTCGTAGAGCTTGACGAAGACCGCGGCGACCTTGTCGACGGTCTCGGCGGGGAACTTCGCGGCGACCGCGATCTCTTTCGCCTTCGCCAGGTCGATGCCCGCGATCGGATCGACCTCGATGCGCGCGAGCGCCTCGGGCTTCTCGACCGCGAGGGTCTCGATGTCCATGCCGCCCTCGTAGCTGGTGAGGGAGAGGTAAGAGCGGTTGGCCCGGTCGAGCAGCACAGAGAAGTAGTACTCCTCTTTGATGTCCGCGCCGGCCGCGACCATGACGCGCTTGACGATGTGGCCCTTGATGTCGAGGCCGAGGATGGCCTGCGCGGCGGCCTCCGCCTCATCCGGGGTCTTCGCGACCTTGACGCCGCCGGCCTTACCGCGGCCGCCCGTCTTCACCTGCGCCTTGACGACGGTGACTCCGCCGAGCTTCTCGGCCGCGGCGCGCGCCTCGGCGGGGGTGTCGGCGATGATGCCGGCGAGCACGGGGACGCCGTACTTCTCGAACAGATCACGGGCCTGGTATTCGAAGAGATCCACGCTTGTGCTTCTTCCGTCTGCGCTGGAGTCGTGAGGGCCCGATGTCTCGATACCGAGATACTTCTCGCGGGTGGCGGGCCATCGAAAACTCTACCCCGCCCGCCGGTGCAGCCGGACCGGCGGGCATTCTCCCCATAAGTTCCCCGGTTCTTTCGAGGAGGATGGCGGCATGGCCCGCAGCCCCGAATACGAGCGCTATGCCCGCGACGGCGCGCTGGTGCTGGGCGGCGCAGCCGCGATCCTGCTTCAGGTCGCCGACCCGGTCGTCGCCCGCGGAGTCGCACGGCACAGCGCCTTCGCCGAAGATCCGATGCGGCGGCTGCGGCACACCCTCGGGTACGTCTACGCGGTGCTGATCGGCACGGAGACGCAGGGCCAGGTGGCCGGCGGATTCGTCGACCGTGCGCACGCGGGCGTGCCGGGTGCGGCCGACCCGCAGCGGCAGCTCTGGGTGGCCGCGACGCTCTACCGGCTCGGCGTCGATGTCCACGAGCTGCTGAGCGGGCCGATGCCCGAGCAGCTGGCGGACGAGGTGTATGCGGCGAGTGCCGGGCTGGGCACGGCTCTGCAGGTGCCCGAGGGGAACTGGCCGGCCGACCGGGCAGCATTCGACCGGTATTGGATGGATGCGGTGGAGACCCTCGAGGTCGGCGACGATGCGCGCGCGGTGGCCCGCGATCTGCTGCGACCGGCCCACGTCCCGCTCTGGATCCGTGCCGGGATGCCGCTCGGGCGCACCCTCACCGCGGGTCTGCTCCCCGCATCCGTTCGCGACGCGTACGGGTTGCCGTGGCATCCGCGCGCGTTCCGCCGTGCGGTGAGCGTTGCCCGGCTCGCATCGCGGCTGACGCCCCGGCGCCTGCGCGAACTCCCGTCCCGCCGCCTCCTGACGCGGCCCTAGGCTGGCTCAATGGCTGACATCCGCCGTTTTCCGTTTCTCCGCCATCTGCGCTCGACGCCGACGAATCACGTCGTGCATGCACGCCGCGGCAAGGTCGTGCACAGCGGTGCGGGTACCGCGTTCTACTTCCGCCCGCTCAACGCCGCGATCAGCGAGGTGCCCATCGCCGAGGCCGAGCTGTCGATGTTGTTCGGGGCCCGCACTGTCGACTTCCAGGAGGTGGCCGTGCAGGCCACCGTCACCTACCGGTTCAGCGACCCGGTCGTCGCCGCCGGTCGCATCGACTTCTCCATCGACCCGTATTCGGGTCGCTGGTACGGCAAGCCGCTCGAGCAGGTCGGAACGCGTATCACCGAACTCGCCCAGCAGTACGCGGTCGAGTACATCTCGACGGTGAAGCTGACCGACGTGCTCGGTAAGGGGATTCCGATCGTGCGCGAGGTGACGACACGGGGCCTCATCGGCGACGCTCGGCTGGCCGAGACGTCCGTCGTCGTCATCGGGGTTCGGATCGTGTCGATTCGTCCGCAGGCCGACGTCGAGAAGGCGCTCGAGACGCCGGTGCGCGAGAAGGTGCAGCAGGATGCCGACGCGGCGAGCTACCAGCGCCGAGCAGTGGCGGTGGAGCGCGAGCGTGCGATCGCCGAGAACGAGCTGCAGTCGAAGATCGAGCTCGCGACCCGCGAGCAGCAGCTCGTGCAGCAGGAGGGTGCGAACGCGCAGCGTCGAGCGACCGAGGAGGCCGCGACCCAGTTGATCGCCTCCAAGGCAGGTATCGAGCGCGAACGGATCGAGTCCGAGGTGCACGCTGCCACGACCCGCATCCTCGGGGCCGCCAACGCCGAGGCCGAGACCGCGCGTCTCGGCGCCTATGCGGGCGTCGAGCCCGCCGTGCTGACGGCGATCGCGCTGCAGAAGGTCGCGGAGAACCTTCCGCGCATCGGAACAGTCAATCTCACGCCCGATGTGCTGACGCAGGCGCTCACGCAACTCAGTCAGCCGTCGCCTTCCGCGGGACGGTCCGCCCCGAAATCGCCGGTCCAGCCCGCGCGTCCCGCCAAGTAGGAGGATCCGTCGTGGCACTGCCCGCCCGCGTCGTGATCGTGCACCGGCGATCCGAGTACGCGGAACTGCTGGACCGTCACGCGACCTACGGACAGGCCGAATTCTTCCTTCGCTCGCGAGGCAGGGATATCGCCGACGTGCAGGCGCGGCACGAGGCGGTCGAGGCGGCGATGCAGCTCGTGTCATCGTCGCTGCCCGGCGACGTCCGCCAGGCACGCGTCGAACGCGGCGACCTCGATCGATACCTGTTCGCGCCCGAGGACATCATCGTCGCGGTCGGGCAGGACGGGTTGGTCGCGAACGTGGCGAAGTACCTGGCCGGCCAGCCGGTGATCGGCGTGGACCCCGAACCCGGACGCAATGCCGGCGTGCTTGTACCGCACACCCCCGAGGGGGCGGCATCGATCGTCGCGCAGGTCCGCACGGCGCGCGCTCCCATCCACCCTCGTGCGATGGTGCAGGCCGTTCTCGACGATGGGCAGACGCTCGTCGCGTTGAACGATCTGTACATCGGAGACGAGGGGCACCAATCGTCGCGATACACGCTCACGGTGCCGGAACGCGGCTCTGAGCGGCAGTCGTCGTCGGGCATCATCGTCGGCACCGGAACCGGCAGCACGGGCTGGACGGCGTCGATCGCCTCGGACCGCGCTTTGCAGACCCTGCTGCCGCCCAGCGAGTCTGCCGAGCTGTCCTGGTTCGTCCGCGAGGCATGGCCGTCTCAGTCGACGGGGACCGAGCTCAGCTCCGGCGACCTGGCTGACGGGCAGCAGCTCGAGCTCGTCGCGGAATCGGACCTGCTGGTCACCTTCGGCGACGGGATCGAGCACGACCGGCTCTCGATCTCGTGGGGGCAGCGCCTCCGGGTCGGCCTCGGCGACCACCGCTTGAACCTCGTCCTGGAGATCGCGCGGCCCTAGCCGTCGGACTTCAGCGTCCGGGTGATGTGCCAATGGTTGAGGCCGTCGGTGCGGTCGTAGCGGAGCTCATCGACGAGGGCCTGAATCAACGGAATGCCCCGTCCGGACTCGGCGAGCACGTCTGGCATGTCGCGGTCGGCGAGCTGCACGTCGCCCGGCTCTCCGCTGTCGCTGAGGGTCACCTCGATCCGATCGGGGAAGGTCTCGATCAGCAGGGTGCACGAGACACCTGACCCCGGGTCGGCATGACGCATCACGTTCGAGGCGAGCTCGATGATGGCCGTCTCCAAGCTGAAACGGTCTTCCATGCCGATGGCCGGGACCTCGGTCCAGACGATCTCGAGCAGGCCGTGGACGGTATCGACATCGTCGGGTGGGCTGGACATGTGCAGCGTGTGTCGGATTGCATCGCTCATTCGTTGAACGCCGTCTCTGCGTCGTCGTAGGCGGTGAGGACTCGATCCAGGTTGGTCAGCTGGAGCACGAGTTTCGCCTGCCCGGTGGGAGCCGCGATCCGCAGATCGCCTCCCGCCTGCCGGGTGGTCTTGAGCGCGCTGATGATCGCACCGAGGCCGGACGAATCCAGGAAGTCGACGCCGCTCATGTCGATCGACACGCGTGTACGGCCGGAGTCGACGATCGAGGTGACCGCCTCACGCAGGCGTGCGGCGCTGGCCATATTGAGCCGCCCCACGAGCTGGATGACCGCGATGTCGCCCGTGAGGTCCCTCACGTTCACTTCCATCACGTCTGCGTCCCGTTCGGTCGATCGTTCGCGAGGCCCCGCCGCACCGCGAGCACTGTCACATCGTCGGGCGCTCCGTCGCGGCGCGCAAGCCGTTCGAGCGTGTCGACGAGCGAGCGGGGGGTCGACGCCTCGCGTGCCATCGCCACCACCTCGTCGACGACGGCCAGCGTTCCGTCGAAGAGGTCGAGGACTCCGTCGCTGAAGCTCACGAGCATGTCACCCGGCTCGAGGGTCACCTGATGGGACGACCATCCGTCATCCAAGGTACCGAGCGGGAGATCGGTGGTCACCAACAGGTCTGCAGTCCCGTCGACGCGGACGACGACGGTGAGCCCGTGTCCTGCATCGACGTACGACACCAGGCCGTCCGACGCACGCATGCGGGCATGGAACATCGTCACGAAAGACGACACCTCGCCGAGGTCGGTCGACAGCGCGGTGGCGGATCGCTCGACCGCCTCGACGACGTCGCTTTCGTGGGCCGCACTTCGCACCACGGCACGCACCGCCGCCGCGATGATCGCCGACGCGATGCCCTTGCCCATGACGTCGCCAAGGGTGAAGGCGAGCCCGCCGTCGATTGCGTACCAGTCGTAGAAGTCGCCACCGACGCTCTTGGCGGGGATGCATACTCCCGCGATCTCATACCCGGCCAGGGGCGCGAGGTTCCTCGGCAGCATGGCTCGCTGAACATCTGCTGCGCGATCGAGATCCTGCGCCCCCTGCAGCTCGCTCTCGATCCAGTCGACCGCCACCTTCATCGGCTCGACCTCGTCCGCGCCGAACGTGCGCGGCTTGAGATCGAACATCGCCAGGACGCCGATCCGTTCGCCGTCGGGCCCGTGGAACGGGTAACCGGCGAAGAATCGCACGCCGTTCGGGCCTGCCGCCGCTGGATGGTGCTTGAAGCGCTCGTCGGCCAGCACGTCTTCTACGATGAGCGGGTCGTCGCTGAGGATCGCTGTCTCACAGAATCCACCGGCTCTCTCGATGCTCTCCGAGACCACGCCGTGTCGCGACTGGAACCAGACACTCTCGGGTCCAGCCATCGCGACCACGACCAACTCGGCGCCATAATGCGCGGCGGCGGTTCGACAGAGGTTCGGGAACCGATCGTCGCTCGGCATGCCGAAGAGGTCGGTGCGGATCAGCACATCGAGCGTGCCGTTTTCGTCGACTGCGACCATGATGCTCCGAGGCTATGCCCGGTTGAGGTGACGGCCCGGGCGGCTCGCTGCGACACTAGCCTGTGCCCGAGCCGTCGGGAACCCCTTGTAGCGCAGCGCGGGCACGATCACGCTCAGCACGAGGAGGTCGAATATCACCCAAAGGACGTTGACTGTCGTGCCGATCGGGTCGCCGAGGCCGACCGCGAGGCGGGCGATCCCGACCAATGCCGCAATCACAAGAAGAGTCGCCACCACGATCTGAGGAGCCACGAGTTTCCACGCATACCGAAGCGTCTGCCGCGTCTTCGGCGTCACCGAGAATCCGAGTGGACGGCCGAAGAACACATTGGCGGCGGCACTCGTCGTGGCGCGAATCCAGATCGGGAAGAGGGCGAGGCTGTACTGCTGGCCGCGCCAGGTCGAAATGCCGCGGCCGGCGAACGCGAAAAGCAGCTGGTTCGCGGCAATGAACGGAAGGAATCGGAGGAAGAATTCGAGCGCCGTGGTGTTCACGGGGAGAACCCCCGAGAACAGGAAGATCATCGGAGCAGCGAAGTACACGATGGCGGCGAAGCCGCCCAGGTAGCCCCACATGGTCGAGAAGTACATGAGGCGCTGACTCAGGCGCAGTCCGCGAACAACCAGCGGGTTCTCGCGCAGCATCACCTGCATCGTGCCCTGGCCCCAGCGCAGACGCTGCGTCAGCATGCTGCCGAGATCCTCAGGTGCGAGTCCGATGGCGAGCGTCTCGTGATGGTATGCGCTCTTCCAGCCGAGGGCGTGCAAGCGCATGGATGTCGCCATGTCTTCGGTCACAGAGATGGTCGCGAGTGGCATGAGTGGCTGCGCCTCGTCGGAACGATCGACATCGAGAGCCAGGAGAAGGGCGCGCACCGACTCGAATGCACCGAGTGGAGAGAGTTCACGAGCACCGAGCGCGACCACCATGCGTTCGATATCGAATGCCTCGTGATCCCCGCGCTCGGACTCCAGGTCGCGGATGGCCTTCAGGTCGTCGGCCAGCATGTGCGCGTCGATCGCGACGATACTTCGTGCAATAGCGTCAACGCGTCGCTGCAAGCGGTAGGTCGCGCTTCCGAGCGCTTCGCCTCCGGCAATCTCGCCACGGGCCTCGCCTATTGCGGCCGCCACATCGACCAGCGCCGCTCGCACGATCGGGTCGCGTCTGCCCTCCGACCGGATGGCACGCGCCAGCACACGGTCGGCACCGGCGAGCGCTTCGCCGACCGCGCGGGTGACGTCGGCGGCGTAGCGCGAAAGTCCGAGCTGCATGAGTGCGTCGCGGCGCAAAACCGCATTCGACCCGCAGAAGAAGGCCGCGTTCCAGCCGTCCTTACCCTGCTGAATGGGTCCGTAGAAGAGCGGAGCCTCGCTGCCGAGCGGATCCCGCGCTGTCACGTTGCCGAATTTCTGCGGTGTCTGCACGAGCGCGATCTCGGGATCGGTGAAATATCCGAGAGTGCGGTCGAGTATTGCCGGGTGCGGCACCTGGTCCGCATCGAGGACGAGCACGAACTCACCGTCGGTCTCCATGAGTGCGTTGTTGAGGTTGCCGGCCTTTGCATGGCGCGGGCGATCCTTCCAGCCCTCACTCCGGGTGATGTAGCCGACGCCGAGTTCGGTCGCGACGGCTTCGAGTTCAGGACGGGCGCCGTCGTCGAGGATCCAGGTGGTATGCGGAAAGTGGATGGCGCGCGCAGCTCTCGCGGTGGTGGCGACGAGCTCCGGGTCCTCGTCGTAGGTCGTGATGAACACGTCGACCGTCGCGTCCAGGCTCGGTGCAGGCGGACGTGGCCTGGACTTCGCTTGCCACATCGTGAGCCCGAAGAGGGACACGTCTATCAGGCTGTAGGTCTCGGCGACGACGAGCGGGATCGCGATCCACCATGCGTCGAGGTTGAGCGAGAGCAGCCACCGCCAGGCCAGGTAGTTGACGCCCAGCGCGAGCGTCACCAGGACGATCAGCCGCAATACGGTCAACCGGATCGTCGCGCTCTGGCTGGTGAGCTCCTTCGACATCCGCCCACCCCCGTGGATCCCCCCGCAAACGCCAAGCGTCGGCTGCCAGAAGCCTAACCCCGTGCCGACCGGGTGGACACGCCCCATTCGGGTGCCTCCGCGGTTTCAGAGCTTCTCGATCGGCGCGATCTTGATAAGCAGGCGCTTGCGCCCCGCCGTGTCGAACTGCACCTCGGCGATGCGCTTCGCGCCGATGCCGGTCACGTCGGTCACGCGTCCCTCGCCGAAATCGGTGTGCCGGATGCGGTCGCCGGGCTCCAGCGTCAGGTCGCCGTTGTCGCGCACGGTATTGGTGACGGCGGACGTCCACTCCGTCTTGACGCGTGGGGGGGCCGGCGGCAGGGAGGTGGCGTAGCTGAATCCCTTCGCGGGACCGCCGGCATATCCGCGTGCGTTGAGCGCGCGCGGACGCAGGCCGCCACGCGAGTTGGCGTCTCCCGGCGATTGCCGCCAGTCGATGAGAGCGGCCGGGATCTCCTGCAGGTAGCGGCTCGGCATCGCGACTCTGGTGTCGCCGAAGGTGGACCGCGTCATGGCGAGTGACAGGTAGAGGCGCTTCTTCGCACGCGTGATGCCGACGTAGAAGAGCCGCCGTTCTTCGGCCAGCCCGCCCGGCTCCCCCGACGACATCCGGTGCGGCAGGATGTCCTCCTCGACGCCCGTGAGGAACACCGCGTCGTATTCGAGCCCCTTCGCGGTGTGCAGCGTCATGATCGACACCGAACCGTCATCGTCTTCGATCTCGTCAGCGGCGGCGAACAGCGCGACGCCGGTGAGGAACTCGATGAGCGTGCCCTCGGGGGTGTTGCGGCGGAACTCCTTCGACTGGGCGACCAGTTCCTCCAGGTTCTCGGCGCGCGCCTCATCCTGAGCGTCACCGCTGGCGTGCAGGCCCTTCAGGTACCCGGTCTTGTCGAGCAGCGTGAGCAGGATGTCGGCGGGCGACGCGGTGCCCGCCTTCGCCGTCTGCTCGTCGAGGATCGCGCTCAGCTCGAGGATGGACGCAGTGAGCTTGGGTCCGAATCCGAGGTCGCCGGCGTCGCGCATTGCCTCACGCATCGACACCCCGAGCCGGTCGGCGTGCGCCTGGAGCGCCGCCTCGGTCGCGGGCCCGATGCCCCGGCGGGGCACGTTCATGATGCGGCGCAGGGCCAGGTCGTCGGCGGGGTTGGCGACCTGGATGAGGTAGGCCATCGCGTCCTTGATCTCGGCGCGCTCGTAGAACTTGGTGCCGCCCGGGATGCGATACGGGATGCCGGAGCGGATGAAGATCTCCTCCAGCGGGCGGGTCTGGGCGTTCGTGCGCACGAAGACCGCGACGTCGTCGTAGCGCTCGCCCGCGCCGCGGAGCGTGCCGATCTCGTCGGCGACGAACTGCGCCTCGTCGTGCCCCGAGTACCCGGTGTAGCCGACGATCTTCTCGCCGGCGCCGACCGTCGTGAACAGGTTCTTCGCGACCCTGTCGAAATTGTTGGCGATGACCGCGTTGGCGGCGTCGAGGATGTTCTGGGTCGAGCGGTAGTTCTGCTCGAGCAAGATGGTGGTCGATTCGGGGAAGTCGCGCTCGAACTCGGTGATGTTGCGCATGTCGGCACCCCGGAACGCGTAGATCGACTGGTCGGAGTCGCCGACCACGGTGAGCGAGGCCGCAGGGATGCCGCCATCGGCATCCACCCGCATGCGCGTGTCTTCTGGCACGTGCTCGGGCTTGATCGGCCGCACCAGCTCGCGGATCAGCGCGTATTGGGCGTGGTTGGTGTCCTGGTACTCGTCGACGAGCACGTGACGGAACCGGCGCTGGTAGAGCGCCGCGACCTCGGGGAAGGCCCGGAACAGATGCACCGTCTCTCCGATGAGATCGTCGAAGTCGAGCGCGTTGGCTCGGCGGAGACCCGCCGTGTAACGCCGGAAGACCTCGAGGAACCCCGCCTCTTTCGGATCGTCGAGGTTGGCCATGCGCGCGAACGTGTCGACGTCGCCGAGCTCGTTCTTGAGATTCGAGATGCGGTTGGCGACGCCCGCGACCGTGAACCCCCAGGTGTCGGCGTCGAGCTCGCGCAGCACGCGCTTGATGAGGGCACGGCTGTCGGCCGTGTCGTAGATCGTGAAGCTGCCCGTCATCCCCATCGCCTCGGCCTGCCGGCGCAGGATGCGCACGCAGGCCGA
>JBDSKH010000081.1:0-7679 GCA_039917005.1 Pseudolysinimonas sp. | reverse complement strand
ATGACGCTCATCGTGCTGGTCGTCAGCGTCGCGTACCTCTTCTTCGTCGACGGACTGGTGCTGGCCGTCGGGCAGCTCGCGCGCACCGTCGCCTATCTGGCAATCTCGTGCGCCGCGTACGCCGCGCTGTCAGCATTCGTGATCTCATTCGTGCGCACGCAGGGGGCGTTCTCGGCGCTGTCGACCATCGTCGGCACCGTGCTCGGATTCCTCTGCGGCGCCTACATCCCGGTCGGATCGCTGCCCGAGAGCGTGGCGAACGTGATCAACTCCCTCCCCTTCGCCCAGTCGTCGATGATCGTGCGCCAGCAGTTCACCGCGACCTCGCTCGAGGCCCTCACCGGCGGTCAGGCGCAGGCGATCGAGGGCTTGAGCGAGTCATACGGGATCACGGCGTCGGTGGGCGACTGGGATGTGACCCTCGGCTATGTGATCTTCGTCCTCGCCGCGATGGCAGTGGTCTTCACGACACTGGCGGCCCTGCGGATCCGCTCGCGAATCCGATAGCCGCCGCGAGGACTACCCCGGTCACCCTCGCGGTGGACGCGCCCAGGGGGCTGGTCGGCGATGATTTCAGGATGCCTCCCGCGACGTCGAAACCAGCCGGCGGTCGCGGGCACCTGCTGTTGGTGATCCTCTTCGTGGTCTTCCTCATCCTCCTCGTGTGGACGATCCTCTGGAAACTCACGCTCCCCTGGGTCGGCGAGGCCGCGTTCCTGCCGCACCCGATCAAGCTGATTCCGTTCTTGCCCAGCGGCGACGCCGACGCGAGCGCACCCCAGGAGGTCGTCGCCAACCTCCTGCTCTTCGTCCCGTTCGGGCTCTACCTCGGGATGCTGGCGCCGCGATGGCAGTGGTGGAAAGCCGCGGGCATGTTCGTCGGCGCGAGCCTGCTGCTGGAGATCACGCAGCATGTGCTCTCCGTTGGAAGCTTCGATGTCACCGACGTCATCATGAACACCGCTGGGGGCATCGCCGGGCTGGGCATGCTGGCCCTGGCGCGTCGCAGATTGCAGGATCGGACGGTTCCTGCGATGACCACAGCGTTCGTCATCGGCACAGCGCTCTCGCTGATCGCGATCGGGATCCTCATCGCCTCGCCTCTGCACTACGAACCGCGGCACGACGTCATCTTCGGGCAGCAGGCATACTGAACCGATGGAGCTCGCCACCATCGCCGCGTTCGCGCTCGTCGCTGCCGTCGCCATCGCCATCCCGGGCCCGACCGTGCTGCTCGCGCTCGCGAACGGCTCACGCTTCGGGATACGTCGCTCCGTGTACGGGATGCTGGGCGCCGTCGCCTCGGACGTCGTGCTCGTCACGGCGGTCGCCCTCGGCCTCGGGGCCCTGCTGGTCGCATCCGAGTTCTGGTTCTCGGTCGTCAAGTGGATCGGCGTCGCCTACCTGGCCTACCTCGGTGTCCGGCTGCTGCTCTCGAAGGGCCGACTCGCGCACATCGATGCGGACTCGGATCCGCGGGGCTCACGCCGTGCCGTCTTCATGAAGTGCTTTCTCGTCGCGGTGACGAACCCGAAGGGCTACCTGTTCGTGGGAGCGCTGCTGCCGCAGTTCATCGCGGCGGGTCAGCCGCAGGTGCTGCAGTACTTCGTGATCGGGGTCGTGTTCTGCGCGATCGACTTCACGATCATGTTCGCTTACGCCGTCCTCGGGTCGCAGGCGATGCGGATGCTGCGCGCCCGCGGCGCGGTCTGGATCGATCGGGTGTGCGGCGCCGTGCTGCTCGGGCTCGCGGGGTGGCTGGCGTTCGCGCGGCGGGCGAGCGCTTAGGCGTCGCTCCCGCGCAGACGCCCGATCTCGGCATGGTTGACGGCCGCCGCGTTCTCCAGCACCTCACTCGCGAGCGCCAGCTGCGCGTCATCCAGGGTCGCCAGGTAGGCGTTCCAGCGTTCGGTGACGCCGGCGTAGATCGGACCGACGGCCGCGTACACACGCTCGGGCACCGCTGAGACGACGACCCGGCGACGGTCGACAGGGTCGCGCTGGCGCGTGACGTACCCGGCTTTCTCGAGCCGATCAATGAGTGCGGTGATCGCGCCGCCTGTGCTGAGGCCAATTCGCTCGGCGAGTTCGCCTGGCGTCGCCGGCCCGGACGACATAAGCACTCCGACGGTCTGAAGGTCGGTGCTGTTGAGTCCGCCCTGGCGGGCGATCGCGTCCTGGAACAGCACCGCGCTCGCCGTGAAGTCGCGCATCGCGGCCGCTTGACGCTCGAGCAATTCCGCCCGTGTTGCGCTCGCTCTCGCCATCGTCTATTCTCTCTGAAATAGAGAGACTCGTTCATAGAGAGTCTCCGTCAGCCAATCTTATCAAGGAGATCCCCATGCGTACCTCGTCCACTCCAGCGTTGCTCACCGTCACAGGATCAGCCGTGTTCGTCCTCGCGTGGCTCGTGCTCGGGGCGATCAGCCCCGGGTATCGGTTGTTCGACCTGGTTATCGACCCGTACTCGCCGATCGCGCAACCGATCAGCGGACTCGGGCTGGGCGTCACCGGGCCGTGGATGAACGCAGCCTTCATCATCTGCGGGGCTCTCATCTCGGCGGGCGCCGTGCTGGCCGCTCGCGCGGCCTGGGGTATGGGCGGACTCGTGCGAGTCGGCGCGGTGCTGATCGCGCTCAGCGGCGTCGGCATGATCATCGACGGGATCTTCACGCTCGAGTCGGTGCTGCTGCACCTGGTCGGCTTTCTCGTCGCGGCGCCGATCCCTGCGGTCGGGCTTCTTCTGGTCGGTTTCGGCGTGCGTCGATCGAACCGGACCTTGGCTCTGGTTGCCATCGCCGGAGGACTGCTGTCGCTGACGCTGTTCGTCGTCTTCATGGCGACCTTCGACCCTTACGGCGCCGGAGACAACACCGGCATCTCCGGCTTGCTGCAGCGCTCGCTGGTGATCGTGTACCTGACCGCGGTGTCGTTCACGGTCGCCGCGCTCGGACGGGACTCGACCCGTCGGCAGCCTGCTGTCTGACTAGGTGCGCAGCCCCATCACGCTCAGCACGAACACGATCGCCCACCACAGGATGAGGCCGCCGACGAGCGCGATGACCAGCTGCTTGCTCCAGCGGAACAGCAGCCAGCTGAGCATTGCCGCCGCGACTGCCGGCAGCGTTTCGACGAGCGACACCTCGCCGCGCGGAGCCAAGATGCCGGGCACCGCGATGGCGCCGAGCACGGCGGGGCCGACCAAGGGCAGGTAGCGCAGCGACCGGCGCGGCGGGCGCACCTTCTTCGTCACCAGGAAGAGGACGCGGGTCACGTAAGTGGCGACGCCGCCCAGCACGACGGCCAGCAGGTCAAGCATCGGATGCCACCTCCCGCGGAGTCGTCCGCGCGAGCACGATTCCCCCGGCGACCAGGCCGGCGATGGCCCCGATGATCAACCCGGAGCCGAACGGCAACGACTGCGCGGCAAGCGCGGCCAGGCCGCCGACGGCTGCCGCGACCACTCCGGCCTGATCCTTGAGCAGCGGCAGCACGAGCAGCAGGAACGTCAGCGGGATGGCGAGCTCGAGCGGCACCCACGGCGGGATGAGCCCGCCGAACAGCACCCCGACCGCGAGCAGAAGAGACCAGCCCACCCACAACACGATGCTCGACGCGAAGTAATAGCCGAGTTGCTCGCGCTTCGAGCCGGCACCTTCCGGCCGCTCGAAGCGGGAGATCATGAGCGCATACGTCGGGTCGGAGAGGAAGAACGCTCCGATGAGCCGCTGCTTGCGACTCCAGCCTTCGAGGTGCGGTTCGAGCGACGCGCTGTAGAGAAGGTGGCGCGAGTTGACGATGAACACGGCCAACACCACGAGCGGGATGCCGGCGCCCGACCCGAGCAACTGAATCGCGACCAGCTGTGCTGCCCCGGCAAAGATGATGGGCCCGGATGCGATGGAGACCCCCGGATCCACGACCGTCTGCGCCATGACGGCCCCGGCCGCAAGATCGAACGGGATGTACCCGAGCTCGAGCAGGAGCCCGTCGCGCACCCCCGCGCGGATCGCCGCGCGCGTGCGCTCTCGATCGGGCGAGGGGTCGGGGGCGCTCACACCTTCACTTTGCCAGGCCCGGGCGACATGTCGCCGACGCTCTCCGGGCGACGTGTTCGCGTCCCCTAGGCTCGCGACCATGAGATACCTTCAAGCCGGCGTGCTGCTGGGCGGGGCCGCCCTCTACCTGGGCGTGACAGTGGAAACGTTCTGGCTGAGCACGGGCAGGGACAACGCCCAGCTCGTGGTCATCGTCGGCTGGAACGTCCTTCTGATCATCGTGACTGCCCTCGTGTTCGCCGACAGCCGCCGCAAGGCCCGCGCGGGCAAGACCAGCGTGCTGGCCACCGACCTGTTGATCGTGAAGCTCGCGGCAATCCCCTTCTTCATCATCAACATCACCGTGCTGACGTGGATCACGTTCTTCGGCTCCGCCCTCGCCGCCTACGGTCAGAGCCTCGAATCCGGCGGCAACGTCGCGCTCGTGGCGGCGGGCGCGTTCGCGCTCACCTACGTGGCGATGCTGACGACCTCCACATACGGCTGGGCGACGATCGCGCAGCTGCGCCGCGACGGCCGCATCGGCGCGGCGCTGGGGGTGCTGTACCGGGTGCTCCTTCTCTTCTTCGTCGCGGATGTCGTGGTGGGCATCGTCCTGTACATGCACGCCCGACGAGGCGAGACTCCTGAACCGGAGCCCGTCCCGCGCCCGCGCACGGTGAGACTCATCCAAGCCGGCACCCTGATCCTGGGGTCGGCAATGTACGCATTGGTGATCGCGTTCTCGTCTCAGCTGACTACCGCGGACAACGTCTGGGTGACCCTCGTGGTCCCCGGGGTCTGGATCACGCTGGTCTGCGTCGTGACCGCGCTTGTCGTCGTTGACGCCGTGGCAAAGATCCGTGCCGGTCAGACGTGGGATCTGGCATCCGACGGACTCGTGGTGAAGCTCGTGTCCATCCCGTTCTTCATCCTCAACTTCGTCGTGCTCAGCGTTCTCACCTTTATGGGCGGGGCGATCTTCCTCTTCGGCGGCTTTGCGCTCCTGGTCGCCGCCTGGGTCGGGATCGGTCTCACGTACCTCACCATGCTGTCGACCTCGGTCTACGTCTGGGCGACCATCGCGCGGCTGCGCAGGGACCGGGTCATCGGCACGGGTCTAGCGGTGCTCTACATGTTCTTCTCGTTCGTCTTCGTGACGGATATCGTGGCCGCCATCATGGTCTTCGGCCACTCCCGCCGACGGCCGGGTCTCGCCCTGGTGATCGTCTTGCTGGCGGTCGGCGTGATCCTGACTGTTGCCGGTCTGCTCTCCCCCGACCTCTCCGGCATGCTGGTTAGCACCCCCGGAAGCGACTCTCCCGGGTTGCTCAACCCCCTCAGCGTCATCGGGATCGTGCTCATCGTCGGCACGATCGTCCTTACGCTGGTCCAGCGGCGCCGCCTCACGCGGACCCCGGTACCCGAGAGCGCGGAGTGACCAGGACGTAGGGGCGCCCTCGAACCACCCGACCCGGAACACCGGCGCATCGCCGCGCACCGCCCGCTGAGCCCAGTCGGCGGCCGAGGCGGCCACGGCATCCGGAGTCATCGACGACGTGTCGAGAACCTCCATCGCCCAGTGCTGGGCAGCGGCCGGGTTGCCGACCCAGCGTTCCCAGCGCATCTCGGGCCAGGCGTCGGTGGTGATCACCTCGGGCACGTGACTCGGATCGGTGGCGTGCTTCCACATCCACTCGGCGAACCCGAGGTTGCGGTGGCGGATCTCCCTCTCCGCCGGATCCTGCCGGGTGTCGAGTCGCGCGTTGTGCGCATTCTCGTCCGCGTCGAGCAGGAGGACGGCGATGTCGATCGCGTCCGCCGAGGGTACGGCGAGCGCCTCCCCCGCCGCGATCGGATCGCCGGCGAACAGCAGGTGCCGACCCTCCGCCTCGAGGGCGATGGCGCGCTGGACCGCGACCTCCGTCATCTCGTGTCGCCACGCGATGGTCGGGATGTCGGGGATCGGCCAGCGTGAAGAACTCGGTGTTCTCGAACTGACCGGGGTTCGAAACCTCGAGCAGCCGCGACGCGAGCACGCGGGCCATGGACTTTCCGACGCCAGACGCGCCGGTGACAAGCAACAACACGGGGTACTTCTTTCTCTCGGAAACTGAACTGTCGGGGACAGGTCAGGAGAGGAAGAAGAAGTACGTCATGGGTGGATTCTAACGCGGCATACTGAGCCGATGGAACTCTCCACGATCGCCGCATTCGCCCTCGTCGCCGCGGTCGCGATCGCGATCCCCGGTCCGACCGTGCTGCTCGCCCTCTCGAACGGCTCGCGCTTCGGGTTGCGGCGGTCGGTGTTCGGGATGCTGGGTGCCGTCGCGTCGGACGTCGTACTCGTGACGGCGGTCGCTCTCGGCCTCGGGGCCCTGCTGCTGGCGTCGGAGCTCGCGTTCACGATCGTCAAGTGGATCGGCGTCGCGTACCTGGCGTACCTCGGGATCCGGCTGCTGCTCTCGAAGGGCAAGCTTGCGCAGGTGGATGCGGACTCCGATCCGCGCGGATCGCGTCGCGCCATCTTCATGCGCGCGTTCCTCGTGGCGGTAACGAACCCGAAGGGCTACCTGTTCGTCGGCGCGCTGCTGCCCCAGTTCATCGTGCCGTCGCAGCCGCAGGTGCTGCAGTACCTCGTGATCGGTGTCGTGTTCTGCGCGATCGACTTCACGATCATGTTCGGGTACGCGCTGCTCGGGTCGCAGGCGATGCGACTGCTGCGGGCGCGAGGCGCGGTGTGGATCGATCGGGTGTGTGGCGCTGTGCTGATCGGGCTGGCGGGGTGGCTGGCGTTCGCGCGGCGGGCGGCAGCGTAGAGACTACGTTTCCATGATTTGTCCACGAGGTGGGCGCTAGACCCGAAGCGCCTTTGCGATGTCTTGCGTCCTGTCGTGGATCAACGTCATCCGATTTCCTTCAGCAAATGTTCGGTACCCGGGTAGTCCCGTCCAGGTGTGGAGGTAGGTGCCTATGTCGGCGATTCCGTACTTGGCGCGGACCAGCGGCGCATTGCGATTGCCGGCGAGTCCTTCTGTTCCACCTGCGACTCTCGCCGAGGCAAGGCGATTCAGCCGACCCTTTGAGTCACGGCTACCGTGCGCAATCGCGTTGCGCAGTGCCTTGAGCAGATCAAGCAACGATGACGACTCGATTGACGACTGGATCCGTTGCACCCGCCCGACATACGGTGGCGCCAGGTACCTCTTCGCCACTCGCGACCACGCGGCCACGTCCGGGAACACAACATTTCGGTCAAGAGGGTGCACGAGTCTCTCAATTTGCGAACCGGTCAAGCGCGACAGGCTCAAGTGGCCGGCCGTGACTCCCAACACCTCGCGTGTCGCAGTTGGGAGCTTGGAAATTGCGTCTGCGACCTTTGACTCCTGCTCGGCGATCAACCTTGAGCCGTCCCTAGCAATGCAAGCGACATGCCATCGGTGCTGGAACAGTTCCCACTCCGACCCCAACCTGAAGGCCGCGTCGACAGCAAGCCCCTTCCTCAGATTCGACGCGTCCGTTGAATCTACGAGCGCGTCGAACACGCGGATGTATCGCTCATGCGACGAGTTGCTGCGAACGATGAACTCGTCAAGCTCTCGATTCGGGTCCAGCGTGGGCACCGCAACACACTATCGAGCC
>JBDSKH010000080.1:0-9184 GCA_039917005.1 Pseudolysinimonas sp. | reverse complement strand
CCCCGGGCCGGGCCGTTTCGGCCGAGCCCGGGGCCCTTCATCACAGGGGACTATCCGACGCCGTGAGCCTCGCACGCGGCGGCGACTTCACCGGCGCACAGTTCGGCTGCATCAGCATCGCCCGCGTCGACCACGGACTGGACATCGTCGGGACCGACGAGGACCGGGGTGACCGCGATGTACGGCGTACCGTCCGCGAGCTCCTGGTCGGCCTCGGGGGTCTCGCCCTTGAGCAGCGAAATGGCGGTCGCGATCGCGGCGTCAGCCTCGAGCTTGATCGGCTTGTAGACCGTGGCGGTCTGCTTGCCGAGGAGCACGTTCTGCAGGCCGGCGATGGAGGCGTCCTGACCCGAGACCGGAACGACGAGGCCGTTCTTGTCGAGGATCGTGATGACGCCCGCGGCGTTCGTGTCATTGGCGACCCAGACCGCGTCGACCACTCCGCCGAGCCCCGTCAGGGCCTGCTCGAAGTTGGTCGCGGACTTGTCGCCGTCCCAGATTCCCGGCGGCTCGGCGGCGGGCACGATGCCTGCTGCCTCCATGACCGAGACGGCGCCATCGTGGAACATGGCGGCGCTGCCGTCAGCGGGGTCACCGCCCATGTAGACGACGACGGCCGTGGCCGGGTCCTTGCCGGCGGCTGCGAGGCCGTCGACGATCGACTGGCCCTCGAGCGCACCGACCTGGAAGTTGTCGAACGACACGTAGTAGTCGGCGCCGGCGATGGGCCGGTCGTACGCGATCACCGGGATGCCCTCGGCTGCGGCCTTCTCCGCGACACCGGCGCCTGCGCCGTTGTAGTCGACGAGAAGCATGACGCCGCAACCCTTGCTGAGCTGCTGGTCGGCGATGGTGGCGTACTTGTTGGTGTCACCCTGGGCGTTCTGGATGTCCGTCTCGAAGCCGGCGGCCTCAAGGCCCTCCTGCAGATACGGGCGGTCGTTGTTTTCCCAGCGCGGCGATGATGCGGCGTCCGGAAGGATCACGCAGGCACGCGTGGCTGCCGCGTCACCCCCGTCATCTCCGGTGCCGGAACAGCCTGCGAGCAGCATCGCCGAGAAACCGACGACCGCGACAGCAGAGACCAATGAAGACTTCTTCAAGGTTCTCCCCTTCTATGAGGTGAGGTAGACCCCTCTTGGTGCTCCCGTCGTCCTTGGCGGGGGCAGTTGCCATACTGACGTATTTGTGGCGCCACAAAACAAATACTTTGATAACGCTTGAGTAACTCCGTCAAAAGTGGGGCCGCGGTCATCCCGGCTGCCGGACCGCGAGCCGGCCCTGACGATCCAGCGCGAATCCCCCGAGCGCGATGCGGCGTGCTCCGGACGGATCGCGCTCGATGTGGAGCACCGCGTCGAACGCGCTCACCGACTGCCGCGCCACTGCATCCGCTGTCATGCCGGCCAGCGTACCCAGCGCCTCGAGCCGTGCGGGCACATCGGCGAGCGAGTTCGCGTGGAGGGTGCCTGCTCCCCCGTCGTGCCCGGTGTTGAGCGCCCCCAGCAGCTCGCGCAGCTCTTCCCCGCGGCACTCGCCGACGACCAGACGATCGGGCCGCATCCGCAGCGACTCGCGCACCAGCCGGGCGAGACCGATCGCCCCCGCCCCGTCGAGATTCGCCTGACGCGCCTCGAGCGCGACGACGTGCGGATGCGCGACCCGGAGCTCGGCCACGTCCTCGACGAGCACGATGCGCTCGCTCGCCGGCGCTTCGGCGAGTATGGCGGCGAGCAGCGTCGTCTTGCCGCTGCCGCCCGCGCCGGTGATCAGCAGGTTCGCCCGGCGCGCGATCAGGTCCCGGATGCGGTCCGCGCCGACTCCGGCGAACAGCCCGGCTGCGTCGAGCTCGCCGATCGTGAACGGGCAGGCGCGGGGCAGCCGGATCGAGATGGCAGCGCCTCCCGGCGAGAGCGGGGGAAGGACGGCGTGCACGCGGATGCCGTCGCCCAGCCGGACGTCCATGCACGGCGTCGCCTCGTCGACGTGGCGTCCGCCCGCCGCGATCAGGCGCACCGCCAGCTCCCTCGCCTCGGCGCCGGGAATCCGCAGCCCCTCGACGGCGCTCGCCCCACCTTCTCGATGAGCCCAGACGGCGCCGCCTGGGTTCACGAAGACATCGGTCGTCTCGGGTTGCCGGATCAGGCGCGCCAGCACGCCGAAGACCGCGGGGTCGAGCGGCGGGCTGGCCGCGGCATCCATCGTGTTGCGCGCCGTGAAGCCGTCCATGGCACGACGATCGCACCCGGCGCGGCAGGCCATGGGCCGCCTTGGCGATGCGTGGTTAACGAGAGGGGCGGCGCCTATTGGGGGGAATCGCGGGCGTTGCATACCGAGATTGCGCTCGGATGCAACCGAGTGTACTCCAAAAGGGGGACCGTGCAACCGCAGGATTCCGTCGTCGTGCGCAGGATTTCACCGGGTCAAACGACGGGTTAATCGACCCCTTCTTATCGTCGTATGACACCCCGCGCCACCCCCGTCACGGGCCTCCGCGAGCCCGGTTAGGATCGGACGAAACGACCCATACATCGCGCGACCACCCAGGCTCGGCCGCGGATCGACACGAGGATGACGACGTCCATGACATCGATTGACAGCCTGCAGCACGAGGATCGCCACTTCCCCCCGACACCGCGATTCGCGGCGGATGCGATCGCGAAGCCCGAGCTCTACGAGGCCGCGAAGGCCGACCGGCTGGCGTTCTGGGCCGACCAGTCGCGCGAGCTGCTGCACTGGCATACGCCGTTCACCCAGACGCTCGACTGGAGCGACGCGCCCTTCGCGAAGTGGTTCGCCGACGGCAAGCTCAACGTCGCCTACAACTGCCTCGACCGGCACGTCGAGGCAGGCATCGGCGATCGCGTCGCCATCCACTGGGAGGGCGAGCCCGGCGACAGCCGCACCATCACCTACGCAGAGCTCACCGCCGAGGTGAAGCGCGCCGCCAATGCCCTTGCGAAGCTGGGGGTGAAACAGGGCGACCGCATCGCGATCTACCTGCCGATGATCCCGGAGGCCGTGGTCGCCATGCTCGCGGTCGCCCGCCTCGGCGCGATCCACTCCGTCGTCTTCGGCGGCTTCAGCGCCGATTCGCTGCGCGCCCGGATCGACGACGCCGAGGCGAAACTCGTCATCACCGCCGACGGCGGCTGGCGCAAGGGCAAGGTCTTCCCGCTCAAGGACACCGTCGATGCCGCGGTCGAGGGCGCCGACAGCATCGAGCACGTGCTCGTCGTCAAGCGCGGCGAGAACGAGGTCGCCTGGGACGAGAGGCGCGACATCTGGTGGCACGAGGCGATGCAGGATGCCGCGGACGACCACGAGGCCGAGGCATTCGACGCCGAGAACCCGCTCTTCATCCTCTACACGTCGGGAACGACCGGCAAGCCGAAGGGCATCCTGCACACCACCGGCGGATACCTGACGCAGGTGGCCTTCACGCACAAGAACGTCTTCGACCTGCACCCCGAGAGCGACGTGTACTGGTGCTCGGCCGACGTCGGCTGGGTCACCGGCCACAGCTATGTGGTCTACGGCCCCCTCGCCAACGGCGCCACCCAGGTCATGTACGAGGGGACACCGGATACCCCGCATCCGGGCCGCTGGTGGGAGCTGATCCAGAAGTACAAGGTGTCGATCTTCTACACCGCGCCCACCGCCATCCGGTCGTTCATGAAGATCGGCAAGCAGGTGCCGGACGGCTTCGACCTGTCCAGCATCCGGGTGCTCGGCAGCGTGGGTGAGCCGATCAACCCCGAGGCATGGATCTGGTACCGGGAGGTCATCGGCGGAGGCTCCGCTCCGATCGTCGACACCTGGTGGCAGACGGAGACCGGCGCGATCATGGTCAGCCCCCTGCCCGGGATCACCACCACCAAGCCGGGCAGCGCGCAAGTACCGATCCCCGGGATCTCGATCGACGTCGTCAACGACGACGGCTCACCGGTCGGCGCCGGCAGCGGCGGCCTCCTGGTGATCACCGAACCGTGGCCGTCGATGCTGCGCGGCATCTGGGGCGACCCGGAGAGGTACAAGGAGACCTACTGGGACAAGTTCGCCAGCATGGAGGGCAACCCCCGCTACTTCGCCGGTGACGGCGCGCGACTCGACGAGGACCACGACCTGTGGCTCATGGGACGGGTCGACGACGTCATGAACGTCGCGGGCCACCGCCTCTCGACGGCGGAGATCGAGTCGGCGCTGGTGTCGCATCCCATCGTCGCGGAATCGGCGGTCGTCGGCGCGAACGACGAGACCACCGGCCAGGCTGTCGTGGCGTTCGTCATCCTGCGCTCCGACCAGGCCGACGCCCAGACTCCCGAAGAGGCGAGCGTGCTGCTGCGCGCCCACGTCGCCGCCGCCATCGGCGCGATCGCCCGGCCACGTCAGATCTTCATCGTCACCGAACTGCCGAAGACCCGTTCGGGCAAGATCATGCGGCGCCTGCTGCGGGATGTCGCCGAGGGTCGCGAGATCGGCGACACCACCACGCTGGCCGACACGACGGTGATGCAGATCATCTCGGACAAGCTGACCGGCGGGGTCGCCAAGAGCGAGGACTAGCGGTCGCCGAGTAGCCGCGTCAGCGGCGTATCGGGGCCACGTCGTCTACGCGAACTCGAGGATCAGCTCGATCTCGACCGGTGCGTCGAGTGGCAGCACCGCGACACCGACGGCGCTGCGCGCGTGCTGGCCGGCCTCGCCGAACAGCTCGCCGAGCAACTCCGACGCGCCGTTGACGACGCCGGGCTGACCGCTGAAATCGGGGGTCGACGCGACGAAGCCGACGACCTTCACGATGCGGGTGACGCGATCCAGAGAACCGATGACGCTGGATGCCGCGGCGAGCGCATTGAGAACGCACGTGCGCGCGAGCTTGGCAGCGTCTTCCGCCGACACCTCGCCGCCGACCTTGCCCGTCGCCTCGAGCGCGCCGTCGACGAACGGGAGCTGCCCCGCCGTGAACACCAGGTTTCCGGTCACGATGGCGGGCACATAGGCCGCCACCGGCTTGCTGACGCTCGGGAGCTTCAGTCCGAGCTTCGTCAAACGGTCGTCGATGGCGCTCACGCGTCCTCTTTCTCTCGCTTCAGATAGGCGACGAGCCCGCCCTCGGGCCCGGTCACGACCTGAACCAGCTCCCACCCCTGCTCGCCCCAGTTGTTGAGGATCGCGGCGGTGTTGTGGATCATGAGCGGCGTCGTGAGGTACTCCCACGTCTTCATCGTTATGGGCGTCCGTTCAGCTTGAGCAGATGAGGCATCGTCTACCCTGTACCCTATGCCCGCTCAGAAATCATCGGTCAGCAGTCTGTTCGGTGCCGTCGTCGGCACCCTCGGATTCAGCGCCCTCGCCGGAGTTCTCGCGACCGTCATGGTCGCCCCGGCCATCGCCATGACCGGTATCACGGCGAACAACACCATCGGCATCTTCGAGAGCCTCCCCGACTACATCGTCCTGAACGCAGGACACCAGCAGAACGAGATCGTCGCCATCAACCCCGACGGCACGACGTTCCCGATCGCGACGATCTTCGACCAGAACCGCGAAGAGGTCGAGCTCAGCCAGATGAGCGACTACCTCAAGTGGGCGGCCATCGCGGGCGAGGACCGCCGGTTCAAAGACCACGGCGGCGTCGACATCCCCTCTGTCATCCGCGCGGCGGTCGGCCAGGCCTCTGGCACTGACGCGGGCGGCGCCTCGACCCTGACCATGCAGACCGTGCGCAACATCCTGGTGCAGACCGCGCTGAACCAGACCAACCCCGACGGCTCCGCTGTCAGCGACGCCAAGATCAAGACGGACATCCTCGAGGCCCTGGCGCCGACCTTCGATCGCAAGCTCAAAGAGATGAAGCTCGCGATCGGCCTCGAGAAGCGCTACTCCAAAGACGACATCTTGCAGGCATACCTGAACATCGCGGGTTTCGGCGGCAACACCTACGGCGTGCAAGCCGCGGCGTTGCAGTACTTCTCCAAGAACGCATCCGACCTGACCCTGGCAGAGTCGGCGTCGCTGCTCGCGATCGTGCAGTATCCCACCCTGCGCGACCTGCAAAGCGAAGACCACTACGCCGCCAACCAGAAGCGCCGCGACGTCATCCTCAACTCGATGTACGCCGAGGGCTACGTCACCAAGGCCGAGCGCGACGAGGCGATCGCCACCCCCGTCGACGCCGAATTCGTGCATCCGACCGCGACCACCAGTGGATGCCTCGGCGCGACGCCGACGTTCTCCTTCGTCTGCGACTATGCCGACCGCAGCATCAGCGAGGTCGAGTCGCTCGGTGGAACCCCCGACGAGCGTCGCGCCGCATTCAAGCGCGGCGGCTACACGGTCATCACCTCGATCAACCCGGCGTTGCAGCAGACGGTCACCGGCATCGTCCAAGCGTCGGCGCCGAAGGACGAGACGCGCTTCCTGCTGGGGTCCGCCGTGACGTCCGTGCAGGTGAACACCGGTCGCATCCTCGTGATGACGCAGAACAAGGACTACAACAACACCCTCGAGGGCGGCGGTGAGACCGCGACTGCGGTCAACTTCAATGCCGATCTCGCCCACGGCGGCTCGGTCGGCTTCCAACCGGGATCGACCTACAAGCCCTATGTGCTGCTCGCCTTCCTCAACTCGGGCGGTGGCCTCGCGGAGGCGTTCAACGCCAGCAAGCTGGAGATCAACCAGGCCGTCTTCAAGGACAGCTGCGGCGGTCCATGGGGCGGCAAGTTCAAGTACAAGAACGACTCCGGCGAGAAGGGGTCCTGGACCGTCATGCGCGCCACCGCATCCTCGGTGAACGCGATCTTCGTGCAGATGGCCAGCAAGATCGACCAGTGCGAGATCAAGCGCCTCGCGGAGTCGATCGGCGTGCACAACGCCAGCGGCGAAGAGCTGTCGTCCCGTCCCTCGTGCTCCATCGGTGGTTGCGAGAACAACATCGCCCCGGTGACCGCGGCCGCGGCATTCGCGGCGATCGCGAACCAGGGTGTCTTCTGCGAGCCGATCATCATCGACAGCCTCATCGATCGCAACGGCGACGCCATCGAGGGCCAGAAGGCCAACTGCGGGCAATCGGCGGTCTCACCCGCCGTGGCGAATACGGCCGCCTATGCGATGGCAGGCGTGTTCGCGGGCGGTACCGCCGGACGGTCGAACCCGAACGACGGCACCACCTACATCGGCAAGACGGGTACCACCGACAACGCGATCCACGTGTGGCTGGTCGGCTCGTCGACTCAGGTGTCCACGGCCGTCTGGGTCGGAAACATCAAGGGCAAGCAGTCCCTGCGTCAGATCTCCGTCAACGGAACGCAGGCGGCCCTGCTCCGGCACGTGATCTTCAAGCCGACGGCGCAGGCCATCGACTCCTTCTATCCCGGCGGAGCGTTCCCGCCGCCAGACCCGTCGCTGCTCAAGGGCAACCCGGTGATCGTGCCCGACCTCCGTGGCATGACGCAGGAGGCCGCGCGCGCAGCTGTCGACCTCGCCGAGCTCAACTACATCGACGGCGGCGCGGTCGACTCCGACCTTCCGTACGGCCAGATCGCGTACACCTCGCCGGGCGCCGGTGAGTCCGTGCCCCGCGGTACCGATATCGCCGTCTACTGGAGCAACGAGCTCGCGAAACCGCTGCCCGACGTGACCGGGCAAATGGTGCCGGCGGCCAAGGCCTCCCTCTCGGGCCAGGGGTGGACGAACGTGGTGACACAATGCGACGTTCCACAGCTCGGTGATCCGACTCCGCTCGGGCAGGTGTACTCGACCGATCCGGCTCCGGGAACGGTCATGAACCAGGCGGGCATCGTCACCCTTCATTACTACGGTCCACCCTGCAACCTGTGAGCCGATCCCGCGCGGCCGCGGCGACCCTGACCGGCGTCGCGGCCCTCGGGCTCGCCGCGTTCGCCTGGGGCTCGCTCGTCGAGCGCACCCGGTACACGGTCCGCCATGAGGTCGTCCCGGTCCTTGAGCCGGGCACGCGGCCGCTGACGATCCTGCAGCTGGCCGACATGCACATGGCGCCATGGCAGCGGGGCAAGCAGGACTTCGTGCGCTCCCTCGCGAAATACGAACCCGATCTCGTGATCGACACCGGCGACAATCTCGGGCACGTCGACGGCAACAGCGGCGTCGAGCGCGCGCTCGCACCCTTCGCCGGCATCCCCGGGGTCTTCGTGCACGGATCGAACGACTACCACGGCCCGATCTTCAAGAATCCGCTGCGCTACTTCGTGACGACGAAGGACTCGCGTCCCGGCCGGGAGGCCACCCTCGACACCGCAGGCATGGAGCGGTTCTTCGAAGACCAGCTCGGCTGGCTCGACATCAACAACACGGCACGCGCCATCGAGATCCGCGGCACGCGCATCGAGCTGTTCGGCACCAACGACGCGCACCGCGGCTGGGACCGCCTCGACCTGCTCCCCGGAGCGATCGAGACCCTGCGCGAGAACGTGAGCTGGTCCGAGACGTCAGGCGAGCGGGTGCTGAGCATCGGCGTGACCCACGCCCCCTACCGGCGGGTGCTCAACGATTTCGTGAACCAGGGTGCGGATCTCGTGGTCGCCGGGCACACACACGGCGGTCAGGTGCGCATCCCCGGTCTTCCGGCCCTTGTCACGAACTGCGATATCCCGCGCAGGCAGGCGCAGGGCCTCAGCCGGTGGCGCAGTGGCCGCAACGAGGCATACCTCAACGTGTCGGCGGGCATCGGCACCTCGATCTACGCGCCCGTGCGATTCGCGTGCCCGCCCGAGGCGGTCGTGCTGACCCTGGTCGCGCGCGGTATCGAGGACGACCTTGGCTACAGTGATGATTAGGACCGCCACGGTATTCGGCTATCCTTGACAGGTTGCCGTCCGGTCCGCCGGGCGACCACGGGGTATGGCGCAGCTTGGTAGCGCGCGTCGTTCGGGACGACGAGGCCGCAGGTTCAAATCCTGTTACCCCGACGAAAAAGTACCGGTCTGTCCTAGGGCGGACCGGTTTTCGTCTCCCAGCCCCTTTGGCTCGCCCTGCGGGCGACGCGACTACGTGAAGTCGGCGTCCGGGGCGCTCTTGTACGAGAAGTCGAGCTTGGGCCGCCAGCCGCGGTTCAGGACTCCGCCGCTCTCCTCGAGGTAGCAGGCTCCGCAGAGCGACTGGTACGAGACCTCGGCAACATCGCCACTTGCACTGAGCGCCG